>NZ_JAVRIB010000013.1:0-114552 GCF_031846275.1 Spectribacter hydrogenoxidans | reverse complement strand
GGATGATTGCAGTTGAGGTAGACCGCTGAAGTTTTCCTCGCACCGAACGTAAATACCCTGCGGACCTCTAACTCACTTCGTGAGTTGAGCAAACCTTCATCAATCGGAGACGTTGGTACGGATGTGTCTAAGACAACCTCATCAGGAATTTCCGTGAAGTGGCAAGTTATTTCAATAGTATTTCCTTCAGCTGTCGTCGAAAGATCAGCCGCTTCGATGGAATCGTTGAAAAATGCATCCAGCGCATCCAATAACGCCGATTTGCCGATATCGTTGCGACCGATTACAGCGGTCAGATCCTCTATTTCCAGAGATGTCTCGTCTCCGTAGCACCTGAAATTTTTGATAGTTAGTCGGATAAGTCGCATTGGGTGCTATCCATGTTTGAGTTGTTCGATGAGCATATAACAGTGACTAGATGGAATTCCGCGATATTGCATATTCATGGTTGTTAGCAGGTCAGGGCTTGTCGGGGCAAATTCGCGAATCACGCGAGGCAGCTTGGCCCGTGCCGATCAGCCACGCAGCCGCATCTGCATCCGCAGGTTTTCCGGGCGCATGGTGAAAGCGAATCGTTCCTCGACCGGGCGGGCGCCGGGCGGCGGTTGGAAGTCGAAGTGGTGCACGAGCATGGCGATTACCGAGCGGATTTCCAGTAGCGCCAGATTCATGCCGGGGCAGGTGCGCTTGCCGCCGCCGAAGGGGTGCGGTGGCTTCTGGGTGAAGTGGACGTCACGCGCTTCCAGCCAGCGTTCGGGGCGGAACGTCTGCTCCTCGGGGTAAATCTCTTCTTTCAGGGACAGCGCTCGCATCGCCATCATGAAGTTGGTTCTTGCGGGGAAGTGCCGGCCGCCGAGTTCGACGTCCTCGTTCGCGGTCATGCCCTGGATGGGGGCCACCGGGCGTAGGCGCATGGTTTCCTGCATGACGGCGTCCAGCCAGGGGAAGGCATCGCGCTGTTCCGGGTCGGTCCAGAGTGGATCGTCGCCGAGTGCGGCGTCGACTTCGGCGCGCAGCCGTTCCAGTTGTTCGGGCCTGCCGGCCAGTTCGTGGATCATCCAGCCCACGCTGAGCGCGGTGGCGTCCTCGCCGGCCAGCAGCGCCGTCAGGGTGTTGCCGAGGCTGTCGTGAAGTGCCACAGGCGGCGGGGCCGCCGGCAAAGCGGACTATTGCTCCGCCAGACGCGGTCGGCGCCGCGGGTGACCGGATCAGCCGCGCACGAAATCCACGAAGCCGGCCATGAACTCGGCCAGCCGCTTGGCGGTGGCGTCGTCGGTCAGCGCGCCGTCGTCGAACAGGTTGCCGGCACCACCCACCTGCAACCGGCCGCCGAACCAGGGGCGCATCTTCAGACCGCGGAACACGGGCAGCCAGGCCGCCTGCGCCAGGCCGGTGCCGCCGCCGCCCGGGGTGGCGCCCATCAGGGCCACCGGACGGCCGTGTAACACGCGGGGCTGATCCTCGGGCGGCCGGGACAGCCAGTCGATGGCGTTCTTGAACACGCCGGGCATGCCGCTGTTGTACTCCGGCGTGGCCAGCAGCAGGGCGTCGGCGGCAGCGATGCGATCCTTGAGCGCGGCAACCGCGTCCGGAATGCCGTGGGCGGCTTCCTCGTCGCCGTGGTAGAGCGGAATGCCCTCGAGAGTGGCGACATCCAGGGTCGCGTCCGAAGGCATGCACTCGACGGCGGCGTAGAGCAGTGCCGTATTGAAGGAATCACGACGAAGACTGCCGGACAGTCCGACGATGGTCAGCATGGGTTCGCCCGAATGGCTTGAATGGCCCGGTCATGCTCGCCCATCTGCTGCGCCGCCGCAATCGCGGGCCGGCCGGGTCAGGCGGGTTCGAACTTCAGGGCAACGCCGTTGTTGCAGTAGCGCTTGCCGGTGGGCTCCGGACCGTCATCGAACACATGGCCCTGATGCCCGCCGCAGCGCGCGCAGTGGTATTCGGTGCGCGGCAGAATCATCTTGAAGTCCCGCTTGAAGCCGAGATGGCCGTCGATATACGACCAGAAGCTCGGCCAGCCGGTACCGGACTCGTACTTCCATTCCGACTTGAACAGCGGCAACTCGCAGCCGGCACAGACGAACGTACCCTCGCGCTTCTCCGCGTTCAGCGGGCTGCTGCCGGGGGATTCCGTGCCTTCCTTGCGCAGCACGTAGAACTGTTCCTCGGTGAGGATTTCCTTCCACTCCGAGGCACTCTTCTCGATGGTCTCGATGTCGGTCATGGCCTCGCTCTTGTTATCGGGATTGCCCGGCGCGGCGCCCGCCACCGCCAGCCGCATGGCGGTGGCCGATGCGCCCAGACCGAGCAGCCCCAGAACCAGATGTCGTCGCCGCATGATTGTACTCCGTGGATGCGTACCGATAGTGCCAGTACGGACCGGCGTACGCCCGGGATGCTTGCAAAAAACATGACATGGGTGTCAACTATCGCGATTATTTTCAGCCATTTCACGCCCGGCCAGCCGCTGGTGCGCCCTGTCATGACCGGAAAACGCGAACGAAACAAGCAGGCCAACCGCGCCACCATCCTGGCCGCGGCACGGGACTGTTTCATCGAGCAGTCCTTCGATGCCATCAGCGTGCGCGACATCATCCGCCGTACGCCGCTGGCCGCCGGCACCTTCTATAACTATTTCCCGGACAAGGACAGCGTCTATAGCGCCCTGCTGGACGACCGCATGCGCAGCCTCACCGAGCGCCTGACCGGCATCCGCCGCAACGCCCGCACTCTGCGGGAGTTCGTGCATGGCGCCTACAGTGCCGCCTTCGAGACCATTGCCACCGATCCGCTGTTCTACGAGGGCATCCTGCGCAATATTTCGATGGTCCGGGACACCTTCGAGCAGAGCGTGCTGGGCGTGTCGGTGCGGGCGCTGGAGAACGACATCCGCGACGCCATCGACCGCGGCCTGATCCCCGATACCGACGTGGAATACCTGGCCGCCGCGTTCTTCGGCGTGGGCTTCGAGATGGGCCGCAGCCTCGCCCGCCGCAAGGACCGCGACCCGGCCCGGGCCGCCGACATGGCCACGGCGATATTCCTGGACGGGTTCAGCGCGCCATCGCGGCCGCAGCACGCCGTGGCCTGACTCCGGGAAACAAGCCGGTGCGTTAAAATGGAACCATGAGCGCACTGATCGCCGACACCCGATCGATCGACCACCATCGCGCCGAGTTCGCCCGCGACGGCTACACCATCGTGCGCGGCATGGCGGATGCCGGGCGGCTGCAGCGCCTGCGCGATCTGGTCGGTGAGCATCTGACCCGGGCCGTCGCGCCGGTGGAATACGAGGCCGATGTGGCCTACCCCGGTGCTCCAGCGGGCCGCGATGCCCCCGGCGGTCAGACCGTGAGACGGCTGCTGCAGGCCTTCGACCGCGATGCCCATCTGGCCGACTGGGCACTCGTCCCGGCCGCCACCGCCATGGTCGGCGCGCTGCTGGACAGCCGCGACCTGCGCCTGACCCGCTGCCATCACAATTGCGTGATGACCAAGCAGCCAGCCTATTCCAGTGCCACCGGCTGGCATCAGGACCTGCGTTACTGGTCGTTCGAACGGCCCGAACTGGTCAACGCCTGGCTGGCGCTGGGTCACGAGCATCCCGCCAACGGCGGGATGCGCCTGCTGCCCGGCACTCACCGCATGAGCTTTGCCGCCGATCAGCTCGACGAGGCCCGTTTCCTGCGCGAGGACCGCGCCGACAATCTGGCGCTGCTGGCCTCCGCCCGTACCGCCGAGCTGGCACCGGGCGACGTGCTGTTCTTCCACGCCGGCGTCTTTCATGCCGCCGGGCGCAATACCACCGACGAGCGCAAGCTCTCGGCCGTATTCACCTACCACGACGCCGGCAACCCGCCCGTGGCAGGCTCGCGCTCGGCGCGGCTGCCGGGTGTGTCGATCCGGCCCGGTTATGCCTGACGGCAGCCGCAACGTCCTCGGCCAGCCGCTGGAGGCCTGCTGCCTGCGGCCCGTCGCCGGTTTCTATCGCAACGGTTACTGCGAGACCGGCCCGGAAGACGCCGGCCGGCACGTGGTGTGTGCGGAAATGACCCGGAACTTCCTGGACTACACGGCCAGTCGGGGCAACGACCTGGCCAGCCCCGGCCCGGGTTTTCCCGGCCTGAAACCCGGCGACCGCTGGTGCCTCTGCGCCGCCCGCTGGGAAGAGGCCCGGGCCGCCGGCGCCGCCCCGCCGGTAGTGCTGGCCGGCACCCATGAAGCCGCCCTGGAGATCGTCGACCTGGACGCCCTCAAGGCGGTGGCGCTGGACCTGCAGTAGCCGCGTGAGCCAGCGCGCTATTCCCGCCGTCTGGATGCGCGGCGGCACCAGCAAGGGCCTGTTCTTTCACGCGCACGACCTGCCGCCCGACCCCGCGGAACGCGACGCCCTGCTGCTGCGGGCACTGGGCAGCCCGGACCCGTTCGGCACCCAGATCGACGGCGTCGGCGGCGCAACCTCGTCGACCAGCAAAGTGGTGGTGATCGCCCCGAGCGACCGGGACGACTGCAATGTGGATTACCGTTTCGGCCACGTGGCCATCGACGCCCCGGTGATCGACTGGTCCGGCAACTGCGGCAACCTCACGGCCGCGGTGGGGCCGTTCGCCATCGATAGCGGGCTGGTCCCGGCCACCGAACCGGTCACGCGGGTCCGTATCTGGCAGGCCAATCTGGGCAAGCGTATAGAAGCCATGGTGCCGGTGACCGGCGGTCGCGCCCATGTGCAGGGGGAGTTCGTCATGGACGGTGTCGCCTTCCCCGGCGCCGCCATCGATCTGCAATTCACCGACGCCGGCGGGGAAGCCCGCGGCGGCGTGCTGCCCACCGGCCGGCCGGTGGATGTGCTGGAGGTCCCGGCGCTCGGCGCGATCGAGGTAACGCTGGTCCACGCCGGCAACGTCGCGGTGTTCGTGCGCGCGGCGGACCTCGATCTGACCGCCGCCGAAACCCCGGCCGAACTGGCCGCCGACGCCGACCGTCTGGCCCGGCTCAACCAGTTGCGCGATTACGCCACCGTGGCGCTGGGCCTGGCCGACTCGCCCGAGGACGCCGCCCGACGCCGGCCCGCCACGCCCAAGATTCATCTGGTGGGGCCGCCGGTCGGCCACCGCCTGCGCACCGGCCGCGAGCTGACCGCTGACGATATCGACCTGTGCGCCCGCGCCCTGTCCATGGGCCGGCCGCACCACGCCTACCCCGGCACCAGCGCCGTGGCCACGGGGGTGGCCGCGGCCCTGCCCGGCAGCGTGGTCCACGACCTGGCAACCGGCTCCCCGGCCGCCCGGCGTATCGGCCATGCCGCGGGTGTCATGAGCGTGGGCGCCGAACTCGACTGCCGCGACGGCGTGTGGACCGCGCCGGCCGTCAGCCTGCAGCGCAGCGCCCGGTGCCTGATGGCCGGCGACGTGTTCATCCCCGTCGGCTGAACCACGCCGACTTGTGCTGACCCCGGCGGGCGGGCAGGCTCGACCAACAATCGAAAAGGGGGACAGCATGGACACCAATCCGACTATCGCCACACTCAGCCAGCCGCTGGCCCGCGGCCGGGGCTGGCTGACCTTCCTGGGCATTCTGTCGCTGCTCTACGGGCTGCTGATGGCGTTGAGCATCATCGGCCTGCTGGTGGCCTGGATTCCGATCTGGCTGGGCATCCTGCTGATCCAGGCGGCCGGCGCCATCGGCCAGGCCGAGACCGGTTCAGACCCGGTGGCACTGCAGCGGTCGCTGGCCAAGCTCAAGACCTACTTCACGATCTGGGGTGTGCTGGCCATCATCATGATGGTGCTGACCCTGCTGCCGCTGATCCTGATGATCGCGACCGGCGGCGGGCTGTTTGGCGGCGAGATGTTCCGCGAGTTCCAGGAAATGATCGGGGAGATGCAGCGGCGGGCGATTTAGCTTCCCGCTCTCCCCGGCCCCTCTCCCGCTGGGAGAGGGGTTTTCAGCGAGCCGGCTACAGCAGTGCCTGATAGGCCGCCACCCGGAAATCCGGCGCCAGCAGGTGAATGCCGGGCGGCTGGAACTGGGCCATCTGGATGCCGATGAAATCCTCGGCCGGGTCGATCCAGAAATAGGTGCTGGCCGCGCCGCTCCAGCCATATTCGCCGGGGCTGCCGGGCAGCATGGCCGCGGCCGGGTCCATCATCACCCGGAAACCCAGGCCGTAGCCGTAACCGGGCGTGACGATGCCGCCGATTTCATAGGGCAGCAGCTCGCCGGGAATGTGGTTGGCGGTCATCAGGGCCAGCGTCTTGCGGCCCAGGTAGCGCCGGCCATCCAGGCTGCCGCCGCCCGCGAGCATGCGGCAGAACTGAAGATAGTCGCGTACCGTGGACACCAGCCCGTGGCCGCCGCGGCCGGGCGGATCAGCCGCCAGTTCCCGGCTGTCATCGGACCCGGCCAGGCGGCGAATCTTCCCGGCCAGCGCATCGCCGAACCAGGCGGAGACGCTGACCTCCGGTTCCAGCACGTCGTGCGAGCCGTACATCGCTGCGAAGCGCTCGCGCTTGTCCGCCGGCACCCCGAAGCCGGTGTCGACCATGCCCAGCGGCTGGAACAGTTCATCGCGCAGAAAATCACCGAAGGCCTGCCCGCTCATCACCTCCACCAGCCGCGCGACCACATCGTGGGAAAAACCGTAGCGCCAGCTTGTACCCGGATGAAAGGCCAGCGGCTGGCGGGCGATGTCATCGACGAATTCCGCCAGCGGCTTGTCGCTGGCCACGCGCTGTTCGCGGTAGAGCGCCTCCACCGGGCCGTTTTCCAGAAAGTGATAGGTGATGCCCGAGGTGTGGGTGAGCAGATCACGGATGGTCACCGGGCGGGCCGGCGGAACGGGTCCCTCGTCGCTGTGCACCAGGACGTCGGCGAAGGCCGGCAGGAACTTCGCCACCGGCTCGGCCAGCTGAAAATGCCCGCGCTCGTAGAGCATCATCAGCGCCACGCAGGCCACCGGCTTGGTCATGGAATAGATGCGGAACAGCGCATCCTCGCGCATCGGCAGGCCGGCCTCGCGATCCAGATAACCGACGCACTGGGTGTCCACCACGTCGCCATGACGGGCCAGCAGCGTCACTGCGCCCGCCATGCCCTGCTCGTGCACGTGCTTTTCCAGCGCGGGGCGGATGCGGGCCAGACGCTGCGGGCAGAGGCCGGCGCTGTGCGGATCGGTCATGTCAGGGCTCCTGGTGCGGATCAGCCGCGATTGTATGCCCCGGGGCCCGGCACTGGCGTATCCTGCGCGCCGGACTCACCTCTTGCGGCCGCGCACCGGCCGGCCACGCCATGCCCCGCTCATGCTGATCAACCTTCGCGACATCCAGTTGCGCTACGGCACCAATGCCCTGCTCGACGGGGTGGAATTCCAGATCGCCGCCGGTGAACGGGTGGCCTTCGTGGGCCGCAACGGCTCCGGCAAGTCCACCCTGATGCGCATCATCGACGGCGAGATCCAGGCCGACGACGGCCAGATCGAGGCCCGCAGCGACCTGCGCATCGCGCGGCTGGAGCAGGAAGTACCCGCCGGTGTCGGCGGTAGCGTATTCGAGGTGGTGGCCGGCGGGCTGGGCGACGTCGGCCGCCTGCTGGGCCGGTATCACGAACTGATCCACCGCATGGGCCAGGGCGAGGACGTGGGCGACGCGCTCGGCGAGGCCCAGTCGAATCTCGACGCCGCCGATGCCTGGACCATGGACCAGCGGGTCGAAGCCACCCTCACGCGCCTGCGGCTAACCGGGGAGGTGGATTTCGCCACCCTGTCCGGCGGCGCCAAGCGCCGCGTGCTGCTGGCCCGGGCGCTGGTGCGCGATCCCGAGTTGCTGCTGCTCGACGAGCCCACCAACCATCTGGATATCGAGGCCATCGATCAGCTCGAGCAGATGCTGCTGGACTGGCCCGGCGCGCTGCTGTTCATCACCCATGACCGCGCCTTTCTGCGGCGGCTGGCCACCCGCATCGTGGAGCTCGACCGCGGCCGGCTGACCTCGTGGCCGGGCGACTACGACAAGTATCTGGCGGGCAAGGCCAAGGCCCTGGAAGACGAGGCCAGGGCCAATGCGCTGTTCGACAAGCGCCTGGCACAGGAAGAGGTCTGGATCCGCCAGGGCATCAAGGCCCGGCGCACCCGCAACGAAGGCCGCGTGCGCGCGCTCAAGGCAATGCGCGAGGAACGCAAGGAGCGCCGGGAACGCACCGGCAACGCAAAGATCGCCATGCAGGACCCCAGCCGCGCCGGCAAGCGGGTGCTGCTGGCGGAGGATCTGGCGTTCGCCCACGAGGGCAAGCCGATCATCCGCGACTTCTCCACCCTGATCCAGCGCGGCGACAAGGTCGGCATCGTCGGCCCCAACGGCAGCGGCAAGACCACCCTGATCCGCCTGCTGCTCGGCGAACTCGCCCCGCAGGCCGGCACGGTGACGCCCGGCACCAATCTCGAGATCGCGCATTTCGACCAGCACCGGGCCGCGCTGGACGACAACGCCACGGTGGCCGAGAACATCGGCCAGGGCCGCAACGAGATCACCGTCAACGGCCAGCGCAAGCACGTGATGAGCTATCTGCAGGATTTCCTGTTCGCGCCGGATCGCGCCCGCTCGCCGGTGCGGGTGCTGTCCGGCGGCGAGCGCAACCGCGCGCTGCTGGCCAAGCTGTTCACCCGCTCGGCCAATCTGCTGGTGATGGACGAGCCCACCAACGACCTGGATATCGAAACCCTGGAACTGCTCGAGGAACTGCTGGTGCAGTTCACCGGCACCCTGCTGCTGGTCTCCCATGACCGGGCGTTTCTCGACAACGTCGTCACCAGCACCCTGGTATTCGAGGGCGATGGCCACGTCGGCGAGTACGTCGGCGGCTACAGCGACTGGCTGCGCCAGCGTCCGGCGCCGGCAACCACCCGCGCGCCGGCACGCAAGCCGGCGGCCCCGGCCCGGCCCGCGGCGCCGAAACCGGCGCTGTCCAGCCCGGAACGCAAGGAGCTGCGCGACCTGCCCGCGCGCATCGAGAAACTGGAACAGCGCATCGACGAGCTGCAGACCCTGTTCGCCCGCCCCGACTACTACGACGGTGACCCGGCGGAAATCCGCGCCGCCGGCGAAAAGCTGGCCGCCGCCGAGCGCGACCTGGAATCCGCCCTGGCCCGCTGGGAAGAACTGGAGCAACGCGCCGGCTGAGGTGGCTGGCACCGGCAACGCATTCGTTGCACCATATTCGCCGGGGGACGACCGCGCCGGACCAGGATCACAGGGGCACGCACATGAGCCACCGCGACGATCTCACCGGCCTGCTCTCCCGCATGCGGGAGAATTTCGACGGCGATCATTTCACCGTGCAGGAAATGATCGAGGCGATCGAGGACCGCGGCTTCGGTCCCCTCCTGCTGGCCCCCGCGCTGTTCGTGATGCCGCCCATCGGCGTGATTCCGGGTGTGCCCACCCTGATGGCGCTGGTCATCGTACTGCTGGCCGGGCAGCTGGCCCTGGGCCGGCGCCATCCCTGGCTGCCGCGCCGCCTGCGGAGCATCACCATCGAACGCAAGAAATTCGACCTAGCTTACGACAAGGTCGTGCCGGTGACCCGGCGTATCGACCGCCTGCTCTATCCCAGCCTGCCGTGGCTGACGCGGCCGCCGGCCCCCCGCCTGATCGCGGTGGCCTGTCTGCTGCTGGCGCTGTGCATGGTGCCGCTGGAACTGGTGCCCTTCGCCGCCGCCGTCCCGGCCGCGGCCATCGCCCTGCTCGCCCTGGCCCTGTCCGTGCGTGACGGCCGGTTGATCCTGCTGGCCGCGAGTATCGTCGGCGGCGGGCTGGTCGCCGGTTATGTGCTCAACGGCGGCTGAAGCAACCGCCGCATCGCCAGCAGGCCGATCACCGGCCCCGGCACCAGCACCCACATCATGTAGTCCGGGTGCACCACATGGCGCAGCAGTTCCACCAGCTGCAGGCTGACGATGGTGATGGCAAAGCCCATGGAATTGACAAAGGTCAGAGCGGTGCCCACCGAACGCCGCGGTGCACTACCGGCCACCAGGGTGGAGAACTGCGGCGAGTCGCCGGACACCGTCATTCCCCAGAACAGCAGGAAGGCCAGGAACACCGGCGTCGGCGCGTGCAGCAGCCAGGGCGAGACCACGCAGGCCACGCCCGAACAGGCCAGCTGAACGAACGCCACCCGGGCGCTGCCCAGCCGCCGCGACAGCATCCCCCCGCCCATGCAGCCGACAGCGCCGGCCGCGATGGCAAAGAACGACCACAACGACACGCCGACACCGGATGCCCCGCCGCCCTCGATATGCAGCACCAGCAGTACCGGGAAGAAGGCCAGCACCGGGTACAGTTCCCACATGTGACCGAAATAGCCGAAGGCCGCGGAACGCAGGTTGCGGTCGGCGAAGGCCTGCGGAATGGCGCGCGGATCGAACGGCGATGGCCCCGGCAGGTGCGGACCGGCCGGCACGAAAAGATACACCGCCAGACCGCCGGCCACCGCCAGCCCCGAGACCGCTGCCATCACGCCGCGCCAGGGCAGATCGCCACCCAGCGCCTCAATCAGATGCGGAAACGCCGTGCCCAGCACCAGCGCCCCCACCAGGTAGCCTAGCGCCCCGCCAAGCCCCTCGGCATACCAGGAGGCGGCGATCTTCATGCCTACGGGATAGATGCCGGCCAGGAAGAAACCGGTGGCAAAACGCAGCACCAGCAGCGGCCACAACCCGTCCGGCACCACGAACACCCCGGCGTTGCAGGCAGCCCCGAGCAGCGCGCAGACCAGGAACACCGTGGACGGCCGAAAGCGGTCGGACAACGTCAGGAGCGCGAATATCAGCGTGCCGGCGACGAAGCCGAACTGCACCGCGGAGGTCACCAGCCCCACCGCGTTGGCCGGCAGGTCGAACACGGTCTGCAGATCGGGCAGCACCGCGTTGGCGGCAAACCACAACGAGGTGGCCGCGAACTGCGACAGGACGATCACCGGCAGAATCCAGGCCGGGCGCTGGCGGGCGGTCGCATTCATGACGCGACTCTAGCAGGCCTACACGACCTGCCCCGCCGCATGGCCGGACGCCCAGGCCCACTGGAAGTTGTAGCCGCCCAGGTGGCCAGTCACGTCCAGTACCTCGCCGATGAAGAACAGCCCGGGAACGCGTAGCGACTCGAACCGGCTGGACGACACCTCGTCCACATCCACCCCGCCGAGCGTGACCTCCGCGGTGCGATAGCCCTCGGTGCCGCTGGCGGCGAACGGCCATTGGTGCAGCCGCCGTGCGGTGGCGGCGATGTCCGCCGGCCGCCACTGGCGCAGCGGCCGGTCGGGCAGGTCCTGAGCCGCCAGCGTCTGTGCCAACCGTTTCGGCAACACCTCGGACAGCACGCCGCGCAGCGTTGCGTCCGGACGGGCGGCAAGGCGCTCGGTCAGCCAGCCCTCGGCATCGCGGTCGGGCAACAGGTCGACGGCCAGCGGCTCGCCCGGCTGCCAGTAGGAGGACACCTGCAGGATCGCCGGCCCGCTGATACCGCGGTGGGTGAACAGCAAACCGGCATCGAAGCGATGACCGCCGGCCTCGGTCGCGGCGGGCACCGCCACGCCGGCCAGCACGGCATAACGTTCGCGTTCCGGCGACTCGAAGGTCAGCGGCACCAGCCCAGCCCGGGTGGGCTGCACGCGATGGCCGAACTGCCGGGCCAGTTCATAGCCGAAACCGCTGGCCCCCATCTTCGGAATCGACAGGCCGCCGGTGGCCACCACCAGCGATTCGGCGTTGACATCCCCCAACGCCGTCGCCACACGGAACCCGCCCGTCTCCAGCGGCGTAACTACATCCACCCCCGCGCGCACTTCAATGCGCACCCCGGCCGCCTCGCACTCGGCAAGCAGCATCGAAACGATCTGTTTGGACGACTCGTCGCAGAACAGCTGGCCCAGCTCCTTCTCGTGCCAGGCGATGCCGTGACCTTCGACCAGCGCGATGAAATCCCACTGGGTGTAGCGGGCCAGGGCCGACTTGCAGAAATGCGGGTTGGCGGAGAGGAAGTTCTCCGGCGTCACATCCAGATTGGTGAAATTGCAGCGCCCGCCGCCGGACATCAGGATCTTCTTGCCCACCCGGTTGCTGCCCTCCAGGACCAGCACCCGGCGACCCCGCTTGCCGGCCTCGATGGCGCACATCAATCCTGCGGCCCCGCCACCGAGGATGATCACGTCGTAATCCATCAAGCCCCGGCCCTGCCGAACAGGGCAGCGACCGACTCGCGAGCAAAGCGCCGGAGCCCGCGCCGGGATTCGCCGGCACGAGCCCGGATGGCCAGACTGTGGAGCAGTGCCTGGCTCATGGCGGCCAGGGTACGCGGGCTGGTGCCGGCGGCCAGCTGGCCTTCCGCCTCGGCGCGGTGAAGGCGGCCTTCCAGGATGCCATCAACCTGCCGGATAACGGCCCGCAGGTCTGCGCGGATTTCCGGGTGCGACACCGCTTCGGGCGCAGCCGTACAGAACACGAAACAGCCATTCGGCTGCGGCGCATCGAAATAGATGTCGAGCGCCGCGTAGTAGAAATCCAGCAGGGCAGCGGCGATGTCAGCCCGGCGGTCAAGGCGGCTGACCGGGGCCTCGCCCATGCGGTCGACAAAGCGTTGAAGGGCCCGCCGGTAAATTGCCTGCTTGTTGCCGAAGGCGTTGTACAGGCTGGGCCGGTTCATCCCCGTGGCGGCGGCCAGTTCATCCAGTGACGTTCCGGTCAAGCCCTGTGACCAGAACAGCCGCATGGCGGCCTCCAGCGCCTTGTCAGCATCATACTGTCGCGGCCGTCCCCGTGCCGTCATTTATGTACCGTATTGCATAAAATAAAGTCATCATTATTGTGCGGCACGTCACAAAAATATTCGAGGCGCTGCATGATGGATACTGGCAAGCTTCGGCTCATTAGCGGCACATTCCGGCTCAAGGCGGCCACGAAAAACCGGCCAGACACGCACGTCAGGCGGGCGCCACGACTGGCCAGATCCCCCATCACCAACAACGGAGGTCGACAATGGCTGAAACAAGAACCCTGGGTGCGATTCTATTCAACGACTTCGAACTGCTGGACGCCTGCGGCCCGCTGGAGATGTTCGGCAACCTCGGCAACGACCTGCGCATCGTGACCATCGCCGAGTCCAGGGGGCCGGTAAAATCGGTTCAGGGCCCGTCGCTGCTGGCAGAAGAAGACTTCGACTCGGCGCCACCCCTGGACATCATTCTGGTACCCGGCGGTATCGGCACGAACACTGAACAGGGCAATCCCGCCATGCTCGCCTTTCTGCGCGAGCGAGCGCCGGCCGCGGAACTGCTGACCTCGGTTTGTACCGGCTCGGCCGTACTGGCGGCCTCCGGCGTGATCGCGGGCAGCGCAGCCACCTCCAACAAGCTGTTCTTCGACCTGGCGCGCAGCCAGAGCGATGACGTCGAGTGGCGCGAATCCGCCCGCTGGGTGGAGGACCGCCGGGTGTTCACCTCATCCGGGGTGTCCGCCGGCATCGACATGGCCCTGGCCGTGATCGCACGGCTATTCGGCACGGAGCGCGCCGAGCAGGTGGCGGTGATGACCGAATACAGCTGGCACCGCGACGCCGACAGCGACCCGTTCGAGGCGTATCTGAATCAGGGTAACCTGAACGACTACCTCAGGGCCCTGGGCCGAGCCTGAGGTGGCCCGCCGATGCGTTCCGCTCAGCTTGCGCTGCCGGCCCCGCCGCTGCCTTCCAGCAGCCCACGGCTGGCATGCCAGTCCACCAGCGACTGGTCTGGATAGGCGCCGAAGTGACGATCGCCGCCCGATTCCGGTACCGGCACCCAATCCGGCGCATGATCCAGCATGATGTGGTCGCGTTCGGGCGCCGTCGGCAGCGGCGTGTCCACCGCCGAGGCGAACGGGTGGATCAGCTCGGGCCAGCGCGGGTCCCACACCCACAGGCAACTACCGCACTGTCGGCAGAAGCGCCGCTCGCCGGGGCTGCGCTCGTGCCGCGCCGGGAAATCGGTGTAGGCGCGGTAGACGGTGATGTGTTCCCCGCCGGTGACGTGCAGGGACTCGGCGTCGGCATGCAGGTTGATGGCGAACCCGCCACCGCCCGCTGTCTTGCGGCAGATGCTGCAATAGCAATGCATGAACGGCCGCGGCGCCACCGAGTTGCAGACGAACGACACTGCCCCGCAATGGCAAGACGCTTCCAGTCGCATGACTACTGTCCGGCGTTCGAACCCGGTGATTGACTCTGCCGCAAACGCTCCAGTAATGCGAACGTGGGGAAGCCGTCCGGAATCTGACCGATCGACTGCTGGAATGCCCTCAGCGCGCCGCGGGTGTTCGGGCCCATGACCCCGTCGGGCGTGCCGGCATCGAAGCCGGCATCGTTGAGCAGACCCTGCATTTCCTCGATCTGATCACGCGACATTGCCGCCAGCCCGCGCGGCCATTCGGCGACCAGCGGGCCGGCACCGGCAATGCGATCGGCCAGCCGGCCCACGGCCAGCGCGTAGCTAGTGGCATTGTTGTAGCGCAGGATGCTGCGGAAATTGGGCCCCACCAGAAATGCCGGGCCACGGGCGCCAGCCGGCGTGATGATGGCGGCATCATCCAGCTGCGGCAACGACCCGCCGGACGCCGGACGCACGCCATCGGCGGCCCAGTCCGAGGCGGACTGCCGGGTGCGTCCGTCGGCGCTGGCGTAGTCGAAGCTTTCCGGCAGACGCACTTCCAGCCCCCATGGATCGCCGGTATCCCATCCGGCCTCGTCCAGATAGTGGGCGGTGGAAGCCATCACGTCGGGGATGCTGCCCCAGATGTCGCGCCGGCCGTCGCCGTCGCCGTCCACCGCATAGGCCTGGAAACTGGTGGGGATGAACTGGGTGTGACCCATAGCCCCAGCCCAGGAGCCACGCATCCGGTCGGCGCTGATGTCACCGCTGTCCAGGATCTCCAGCGCCGCGAACAGCTGCTTGCGGGCGAAATCACGGCGGCGACCGTCATAGGCCAGCGTGGCCAGGGCGTCCACCGTGCGGGTGTCACCGAAGTTGCTGCCGTAATTGCTTTCCAGCCCCCAGATCGCCACCAGGATTTCCGGCCGGATACCGTAGCGATCGGCCGCCGCATCGATGGCGTCACGATGCTCGGCCAGCCGGACGCGCCCGGTTTCCACCCGGGTATCCGACACCGCGGTATCCAGGTAGTCCCAGATCTGCCGGGTGAACTCCGGCTGGGACCGGTCCAGCTCGATCACCCGCGGCAGGAATTCGGCACCGTCCAGCGCGGTGGTCAGCGTTTGCGCCGCGATGCCGCGATCCCGTGCCTCGCCGCGGAAGCCGACCAGCCAATCCTCGAACGACTCGCGCACCGGCTCTGCGGCGGCGGAATCGGGCGTCGCTGATTGGGCAGCGGACTCGGCCGGAGCCTGGGCAGGCGCATTCGACGAGGGCGCCGCCGCGCATCCGGTGGCAAGCAGGACGACGGCAACAGTGCCGGGGTATTTCATGGGTCGTGACTCGGGCTCGCTTGGGTCAGCGAATCCTACAACGAAACGGCCGGCAGGCCGGTTACCGGAAATGCCAGTTCAGCCCGATGGTGGCTTCCAGGAAATAGAACTCGCCCTGGATATCCTGATCCCGCGGGTCGATCCCGAAATTCTCGCCGCCGGCGACAATCGACGCCACGCCGCCCTCGATATGGCTCAACGGGTTCTTGCCCACCAGCCGTTTGACCGGGGAATAGGCCAGCGCCACATCCAGGCCCCAGGACCGGCTGAAGCGCCAGCTCAGGCCGGCGGTGTAGTGGTATTCGTTGACGGCAAATGCCAACGTACTCAGCAGGATGTCGGAGTTGCGTACCGGCTGCGTGTTGTTACTGAAGCCGAGACGCCAGGTCACGTTACCGCGCCGGTATTCGTAACCGAACTTGTAGATGGTCACGTCGCGCCAGCCGAAGCCCGGCGCATTGTCGCCGCCCAGACAGGTATCGAAATCCACCGGCCCGCCCAGCAGCACCGGCCGCACGCAGCCGTTGACGAACCGGTTCGGCCGCAGCCGGTTGCCCAGGGCGGCGACGTTGCTGAAGTTGATGCGCTGGTAGTCGATCAGCAGGCGATGGCGCGGTGCCGGTGTCAGCGCGATGCCGACGTTGAAACTGGAGGGCACGTCGAACGCGCCATCGCGGGCGAACAGGCCGCGGTATTTATCGAATTCGGTGGCATGCGTGCGCGTCTGGTACGACGCCCCGAGCCGCAGCCAGGCCGTGGGCTCGTAGGCCATGCCCACCCGCACGCCGAGGCCGAACGAATAGTCCTTGCCGTTCTCGGTGACGCGGTCGGGATTCTGGGAAAACCGCGCGAAGGCCCCCAGCCCGGAGGCGTCGAACCGCTGCACCATGAACAGCGGCGCGACGCCGACCCGCAGCCGACCGAACCGTCGGGCGTAGGTGGTGGCCACGAATAGCTGGGTCAGGTTGACCAGCGTGGTGGAGGAACCGTTGCCGCACAGCCCCAGCACGCCGGGCTGGCCGATGTTGCCGCCGCCACCGAAGATGCCCTCGCAGCGTTCGGCCACCGGCAGCAGATTGGTGGCATCGCCCTGGGCGAAGCCGCCGCTCCCGCGGGTGAATTTCGGATTCAGGCCGCCGTTGCCGTAAATGGCCACGCCCCAGGCGGAGTGCTCGTCGATGCGGCGGGCAAAGGCGACGCCGGGAATCGGGAAATACTTGTTCGCCCCCTCGTTGCCGCCGAAACGGCGCCCCGCCTGGTCCGTCGGATTCATCTGGAACAACCCGGCCCCGGTGACAGGCTCCAGGTCCGGCTCGTTGACGACGTTGAGCGTGCCGATGGGCACTAACAGGCTCAGGTCCAGATCCAGCCGGTCGTCGATGTCCGCGAGCAGCGCGGGATTGATGGACCCGGCGAACGCATCGTCCGCGCCGGCGGTCCCGGCACCGGCCAGCGCCCGCTGCTGCGCGCTGTAGCCGTGCAGGAAATAGCCGTTGGCGGCATGCGCCGCGCCCCCGACCAGCACCAGCAATACCAGCAGCCCCGCGACAAGACAGCGGCCCGGCGTCTGCCTGTCCATGATTCCCCCTTGGCGCCACGCAGCAGGCCGTACCGGCTGCCGATCTCATGATCCCTCGGCCTTCCCGGCTACCCTACCGGTGGAAAACACCGGGCGCGACCCGGATGCGCTGGCCGACCCGGCCTCCGCACCCGCATACTCGTACCCCTGTCCGTAAGCGAGGCCGGCCCGCCATGCGAATCCTGCTGTCCGCCGTGCTGATGATCATCTGCACCGTCGCCCGTGCCGACGATAACAACGCGCTCGAACGCGAAGTCGAACAGGTCGTCGCCACGATGCTCGAGGAGTTCAAGACGGCGCTGACTACCGCGATGAAGGAAGACGGCCCGGCCGCCGCCGTGGGCGTGTGCCGCGACGTGGCGCCGGGCATTTACCTCGATCTCGCGCTGGACCGGGGCTGGCGGGTCACCCGCGTGGGTACCCGGGTGCGCAACCCGCTGTTCGGCACCCCGGACGCCTGGGAGCAGGCGGGGCTGGCCGAATTCCGCCAGCGTCAGGCCGACGGCGAAACGCTGGAAAGCATGACGCGCAACGAGACGGTGCGCGAACCCGGCGGCCGCTACTACCGCCATCTGCGCGCACTGGGCACCCAACCCGTGTGCACGACCTGCCACGGCCCGCGCGACGAAATCGCTCCGGACATCCGCGCCATGCTGGACGAGCAGTATCCCCACGACCGCGCTGTTGGTTATGCGGCCGGCGATCTGCGGGGTGCGGTCAGCGTGAAGGTGCCACTGGCGGATTGAGCCGGATTCATCGTCGGCGCAGAACGCTCAGCCATTCTTCCGCCCCGCCGATACCGGCTTCGTATTAAACTATGCACCGCAGGCCGCCTTTCGTCGCGGCCATTCTCCGGGCGCCGATCGCGCGCCCCGCCGCTACAGGCCCGTCATGACTTCGCCCCCGAACAATCCCGATACCCCGGTCGCCTTCCGGGACCTTGGCCTGTCCGACGCCGTGATGCGCGCGCTGGATTCGGTCGGCTACGAGACCCCCACGCCGATCCAGGCCGCGACCATCCCGCCGCTGCTGGCCGGCCAGGACATCCTGGGCCAGGCCCAGACCGGCACCGGCAAGACCGCCGCCTTCGCGCTGCCCATCCTGTCGCGCCTGCCGGCCGGCGGCCGGGCACCGGGCGCGCTGGTACTGGCGCCGACACGTGAGCTGGCCATCCAGGTGGCCGAGGCGTTTCAGCGCTATGCATCCGCGATTCCCGATTTCCACGTGCTGCCGATCTACGGCGGCCAGAGCTACCAGCCGCAGCTGGCGGCCCTGAAACGCGGCGTGGACGTGGTAGTGGGCACACCGGGCCGGGTGGTGGACCACATCAAGCGCGGCACCCTCAAGCTGGACCAGCTCAGCTGGGCGGTGCTCGACGAAGCCGACGAAATGCTGCGTATGGGTTTCATCGACGACGTCGAATGGATTCTGGGCAAGACCCCGCCGCAGCGTCAGGTGGCCCTGTTCTCCGCCACCATGCCGCCGGCCATCCGGCGCATCGCCCGCACGCATCTGAAGGACGCGCAGGAAATCACCATCGCGTCCAAGACCAGCACCGCCACCAACATCCGGCAGCGCTACTGGATCGCGGTGGGGGCCAGCAAACTGGAGGCCCTGACCCGGCTGCTGGACGCCGAACCCTTCGACGCCATGCTGGTGTTCGCCCGCACCAAGAAGGCCACTGACGACCTGGCCGAACGCCTGGCCGCCCGCGGCCATGCCTGCGCCGCGCTGAACGGCGATATCGCCCAGGCCCAGCGCGAACGCACGGTGGCACGGCTCAAGAACAAGCAGCTGGACATCATCGTGGCCACCGACGTGGCCGCCCGCGGTCTGGACGTGGACCGCATCAGCCACGTGATCAACTTCGACATCCCGCACGATACCGAAGCCTACGTCCACCGCATCGGCCGCACCGGCCGGGCCGGACGCATGGGCGACGCCATCCTGTTCGTCACCCCGCGGGAAAAGCACCTGTTCAAGGCCATCGAACGCGCCACGCGACAACCCATCGAAGCGATGGACCTGCCCGGCGTCGAGGAAGTCAACGAACAGCGCAAGCAGCGTTTCGCCACCCGCATCACCGACTCCCTGGCCGGCGGCGGACTGGACAACTACCGCGCCCTGATCGAGGACTACCTCGCCAGCGAAAACGCCGATCCGATCGACGTGGCCGCTGCCCTGGCCCGCATGGCCCAGGGCAGCGAACCGCTGTTCATCAAGCCCGGCAAGGTCGACCGGCCGCGTGACGAGCGTCCCCCATCGCCGGCCGCAGGTCCCAAACCCAAAGCCCGCAAGGACGGCAAGCCCCGCCCGGTAGCCGAAGGCGTGGAGGTCTTCCGCATCGAAGTGGGCCGCGAGCACGGCGTGGAACCCCGCAACATCGTCGGTGCCATCGCCAGCGAGGCCGGCGTGGAGGCCCAGCACATCGGCCGCATCGACATCCGCGACGACCACAGCCTGGTGGAATTGCCCCCCGGCATGCCGCGCGAGATCTTCCGCCATCTCAAGACCGTATGGGTCGCCAACCGGCAGCTGGCCATCTCCCGCGCCGACAGCCCCGCCCTGCAGCCCTCCGACAAGCCCAGGCGCAAGCCCAAGGCCGCGGCCGGCAAGCCGAAGAAGGCCAAGAAGGCGAAGAAGCCCAAGCCGCGCGGACCGACCGAGTAGCGCTGCCCGGGCCATGGCCACCGAGGCATCGCGACCAGCCTGACCGGGTAGGTTCAATCCTCGGCCGCTGTGTCAGCATCCGGGATCCCATGCACCGCCGCCATCCAGGCGGTACAACCCCGGAGCCCTCATGGTCTACGCCCTGCTGCAACTCAACGTCACCGACGCCGACGCCCTGGCCGCCTACCGCGAAAAGGCCGCCGAAGCCCTCGCCCGCCACGGCGGCAAGGTGGAAGCCGCTGCCCCGCAACCCACCGTCCTCGAAGGCGAGCGCCCGGCGCCCGACATCGCCGGCGTGCTCAGCTTCCCGGATCGCGAGTCCGCACTCGCCTGGATCGACGACCCGGACCTACAGGAACTGCATGCGCTGCGGCGGAAAGGAGCCGAGAGCAATATCGTTCTGGTTGGTTAGCTGGCCGCGATCTGCAACTCGTCGTGCCGGTGATGAGAAGTCATGAATCGGCGCCGAAGAGCCCTCAGGCCCCTAAGGGTGAAGCGGAAAAGATGGTGGCCAGGGGCAGAATCGACCGATTTGTCAGGAACAAATCGGGACCCCCGAGGGCGGGTCCTCGCGTAGCGAGGATGCGGCCCATGGACGGGCCGCACAACCTCCGACATGTAGTGTCGG
Organism: Spectribacter hydrogenoxidans; assembly: GCF_031846275.1. Classification (NCBI taxonomy): domain Bacteria; kingdom Pseudomonadati; phylum Pseudomonadota; class Gammaproteobacteria; order Salinisphaerales; family Salinisphaeraceae; genus Spectribacter; species Spectribacter hydrogenoxidans. The sequence goes on along the minus strand of NZ_JAVRIB010000013.1, from coordinate 94,163 downwards.
TGGTGTGAGAGGTCTTGGTTCAGCACCGAAGGCCTCTAAGGTCGCAAAACTTGCAGTGGAAAAATGGTGGCCGGGGGCGGAATCGAACCACCGACACTGCGATTTTCAGTCGCATGCTCTACCAACTGAGCTACCCGGCCAGGGTATCCGGCGATGACCATCGCCGTTCGGAGCGCGGTATTAAACCGATCGGGCTCTGCCCCGTCAAGCAGACGGGCCGCTATTCGCTGTTGCCGCCCCCCTCTTCCGGCGGCACCCAGTGGGTCTCGGCGGTTTCCCCACTGCCGAAGAAGTATTCTTCCATCTGCTCGGTGAGGAATTCGCGCGCCTTGGGGTCCGCGAGGTGCAGGCCGTATTCGTTGATCAGGCGAGTCTGCTCGGTCAGCCACTGCTGCCAGGCCTGGGCGGAGACGTTGTCGTAGATACGCTGACCGATATCGCCGGGCAGCGGCGGGCGGGGCAGGCCCTCGGCTTCCTGGCCGAGCTTGACGCATTGCACGGTGCGGCTCATGTGGGGTCGTCTCCCGGGAGTTGGCGAATGAGTCTGGCCAGAGGCGCGGGCAGCGCCGGTGGGCGCGTGCGCGGATGCCAAGCCAGTTGCTGGTCGTCGTCCATGATACCGGCGCCGTCGCGCACTCGCAGGGCCAGTGGCCGGATGCGCAGTTCGAAGTGGGTGAAACCGTGTTGCACTTCGGTCAGTTCCTCGCCAGCGGACAAGGGCTCGACACCCAGTTGCCGGCGACAGTAATCGGCGGGTTCGGCATCCTCGGGCAGTTCCGGCAGCGCCCACAGACCGCCCCAGATGCCGGCGGGCGGACGGCGATGCAGCAGCAACCGGTCATCCTCGCGGCGCAGAACCAGCATGCGGGTCCGGCGTACCGGCCGCTTGCGGCGCTTGCGCGGGGCGGGGATCTCGGCTTCGATGCCTGCGGACCGGGCGGCGCAAAGATCCGTCACCGGGCAGCGATCGCAGGCCGGCTGGCCACGCCCGCAGACGGTGGCGCCGAGGTCCATGATGGCCTGGGTATAGTCGGCCAGGCGATCATGGGGAGTGTGGTGTTCGGCGTGGGCCCACAGCCGCTTTTCCCAGGCCGATTCGCCCGGGGCGCCGCGTTCGGCGTGCAGCCGCGCCAGCACCCGCTTGGCGTTGCCGTCCAGCATGGCGGCGCGGCGGCCGAAGGCCTGGGCGGCGATGGCCCCGGCGGTGGAGCGCCCGATACCGGGCAGCGCTTGCAGGGCGGCCGGATCGGCGGGAAGTTCGCCGCCGTGTTCGGCCACGACCTGCCGGGCGGCAGCATGCAGGTTGCGAGCGCGGGCGTAGTACCCCAGTCCGGCCCAGTGCTGCATGACGGCATCGCTGTCAGCCGCGGCCAGATCCGCCACGGTGGGAAAACGCGCCATGAACGCCCGGAAGTACGGGACGACGGTTGCGACCTGGGTCTGCTGCAGCATGATTTCGGATACCCACACGCGATAACCGCTGCGGGGGTTCTGCCAGGGCAGGTCGTGGCGGCCGTGGTGCTCGAACCAGGCCAGCAGACGGCGGGCAAACTCGGTGGGCGGGGGCGATTGTCCGCCCCCGCCCGCTCCGGCGCGTGGCGCCCGCGTCACTGGGCGGTTTCGGCCTCTGGCTGCTCGGCCTCGGCGTCCTCGGCCGGTTGCTCGTCGGCGGGCTGCGCCGCCGGTTCCTCGGTTTTCTCCTCGGCCGCTGGCTCCTCGGCCTTCTTCTTGCCGCCGCCTAACAGGCCACCCAGGCCTTCGCGTAGTTCATTCTGCAGCTTGTCACCGAGCTTCTTCTTTTCTTCTTCGACTTCCTTGTTCACCTTCTCGCGCAGTTCGGCCTTCTCCTCGTCCACCTTCTGCTTGAGTTCGGCCTTCTCCTGATCGAGCTTCTGGCGCGCCACGCCCTTGAGCGCGTTCTTCACGTCGATGGAGTAACTGGGCGAGAACAGGTTGCCAGTCAACTTGATGGGAATGTCGAAGCCGGCGATTTCCTTGAGCACCTTGTTGTCGACATCCTCCGAGACATTGGCGTTGACGGTGTAGTCGAGGTCGTTGGTGACCAGGTTGAAACTGCCGTCTCCGCCCAGCTTGGCCACCGGGGTGTTCAGGTTCAGGTCACCGCCCTTGAGCAGGCCATCGGTGACCGAGAACGAGGCTGCGAACCGGGAAAACGCCGTGGTGCCGTCCGCGGATGTCGCGCTGCTATCCCCGCCGAGAATCTTGTTGCGGGCCATGGTCAGGATGCGGGACAGGTCGAACCCGGCGAACTGGCCGTCGCGGAACTCGAACGATACCGAGCCATCCAGCGATCGCTTGATCTGTTCGACCGTGTTGCCGGTGGTGGTGAGATCGATATCCAGATTGGCCAGCGCCGCGATCTTTTCGTTGCCGATCAGGTCCTTGACCAGCGGCCCCAGCTGCAGGCCGTTGAGCTTGCCCTTGATGGCATAGCTGGGCTGCTCGCTGGCAGCGTTGACGGTGCTCTGCATGCGCAGCGTACCGTTGTAGAGGTTAGCGCCCAGCGGCTGGATGTCCAGCACTCCGTCGCGCGCAGTCACCGCCAGTTCTGCGTCCTGGATCTTGAGATTGGATACGGTCAGATCACCGGCCGTGACCTTGCCGTCCAGCCGCAGATTCTTGAGCGGATCGAGTTCGATCCGGGTGCTGACTGCCTCGGCCGGCTCCTCGGGCTCGGCCGCCTGCTCGGTGTCGCCCTCGGCACCGGGTGGCAGATAGCGGTCCACATTCATCCTGTCCAGCGCCAGCTGGAAGCCGATGTCCGGATTGGCGAAATCGGCCACGCTGGCATCGCCCTTGAGGCTGCTGTCGTCAATCTCGATCAGCAGTTGATCGAGCCTGGCGCTGTTCAGGTCGGCCTCGAACCGGGTATCCAGGCCGGCGCTGGTCAGCACGCTGTCGTCACTGGTAGCGGGCGGGGCCATGCCCAGATTCTTCATCACGGTGCGCGGGTTGAACGACTGCACCGTCAGCTGCCCGGTGAAGGCGGGCTTGCCCATGATGTTGCTGCCATCCACATTGGCGGCCACGTTCAGGCCGGCGCCTTCCAGCGCCAGGTCGGTGACCTTCAGACGACCCGTCGACAGATCGGCTTCGCCGTTGCCAGTCAGGGACAGCGTCTGCTTGCCGCCCGGCACCGCGTTGCCTTCGGCCTCGACATCCACCGCCAGGCCGCTCAACCGGTAGAACTGGTTTTCCACGTCCGGCAGCACGTCCGCGGACAGGCTGGTGCGGCTGTCGATACCCAGTTCGTCGGAGATGAAGCGAAAGCCCAGATCGACCGGGAACGATTCACCCAGAACCACCGTGCCGGTGGCAAGACTCACGTCCGCCAGTTGGTAGGTCTTGTCCCCGTCGCGGAACGTCACGGCCGCGTCGGACACTTCCACCGCGCCGACTTCCAGCGAATCGATGGCGAACCCGCCCTCTTCCTCAGGTTCCGGCTCGGGTGCCGGTTCTTCCTCGGTCTCCTCGCTGGCGAAGGCCTCGACCAGATCATCCCAGTTGGTGGTGCCGTCGGCGTTGCGGGCCAGCCGCAGACGCAGGCCGTTGAGGCCGACCGTGCCCACTTCGATGCGCTTGCTCAGCAGCGGCAGCAGCCGCACACTGACTTCGGCCGTACCGATTTCCGCGAACGGCTCGTCACCGAAGCCTTCCGCATTGGCCAGCCGCGATTCGCCGATCTCCACGCCCAGCCAAGGGAACACCGACAGCGAGATATCCCCGCTCATGGTGAACTCGCGGCCGGTCTTTTCCTCGACCGCCGCGCCGATCTGATCGCGATAGTCGTTGGGGTCGATCAGCAGAGGCAGCGCAATGGCCGCCGCCACGATCAGCGCGACCAGCACGCCGATCACGATAAGCACAATCTTGATCACACGCTTCATGAGAGTCCGTTTCCCTGGAACAAGCGACTGAACCGGTGCGAGCCACACCTACGGGCAAGCCTGCCGCGTGGCCGGACTGTCCGCAAGCCGGGGCATGTTCACGCCGGCACTGTTGAAGCGTTATTCTACGCGGCCACTCGCTGCCGATGCCGCGCAACCCGATGCAGATTCAGCTCAATGGCGAACCCAGGACCGTGGAGGACGACGCGGATCTGGACCGGCTGATCGCCGATCTGGGGCTGGACGGCCGCCGCCTGGCGGTGGAGGTCAACGGCGATATCGTCACCCGGGCCGCCCGCGCCGGTCATGCGTTGCATGACGGTGACCGGATCGAGATCGTTCACGCTATTGGTGGTGGCTAGCCAGCCGGTCAAGCGATCCGCGCCGCAGCCACGGCAGCCAACGATTCAGGTAACCGACATGTCCGAACCCGCCCTGCAACACAATATCGGTGACGATCCGCTGATGATCGCCGGCCGCGCCTATCAGTCGCGGCTGCTGGTGGGCACCGGCAAGTATCGCGATCTGGCCCAGACCGGCGAGGCCATCGCCGCCTCGGGCGCCGAGATCGTCACGGTGGCAATCCGGCGCACCAACATCGGCCAGAATCCGGACGAACCCAACCTGCTGGACGTGATCTCGCCGGACCGCTACACCCTGCTGCCCAACACCGCCGGCTGTTTCACCGCCGAGGACGCAGTGCGCACCTGCCGCCTGGCGCGCGAACTGCTCGATGGCCACAAGCTGGTGAAACTGGAAGTGCTGGGCGATCCCACCACGCTGTACCCGGACATGGCCGCCACCTTCGACGCCGCCGAAACCCTGATCGCGGATGGCTTCGACGTGATGGTCTACTGCATCGATGATCCCATCGCCTGCCGCCGGCTGGAGGAAATGGGCTGCGTGGCGGTGATGCCGCTGGCCGCACCGATCGGCTCCGGGCTGGGCATCCAGAACCGCTACAACATCCTGACCATCGTGGAGAACGCGAACGTGCCCATTCTGGTGGATGCCGGCGTGGGTACCGCCTCGGACGCGGCCATCGCCATGGAACTGGGCTGCGACGGCGTGCTGATGAATACCGCCATCGCCGAAGCCAGAGATCCAGTGCTCATGGCCAGCGCCATGCGCCACGCCATCATCGGCGGCCGCCAGGCGCTCAAGGCCGGGCGCATGCCGCGGCGGCGCAACGCCTCGGCGTCATCGCCTTCGGACGGGCTGCTGGATGCCTGACACACCGGCGCGCATCTGATACACGAAACTTGAAACCCGAAACCCGCAACGACGATCCGGCCACGCCGGATCGCCGCATCCGCAGCTTCGTCAAGCGTGAGGGCCGTCTCACTCCGGGCCAGCAACGCAACCTCGAGGACCTGTGGCCCCGCTTCGGCCTCGACCCCGCCGACGGCGCCTTCGACTGGCCGGTCATCTTCGGTCGCGACGCGCCCCGCACCCTGGAAATCGGCTTCGGCGCCGGCGAGGTCCTGGCGACGCTGGCGGCGGCCCATCCGGACGAGGACTTCATCGGCATCGAGGTCTATCGCAGCGGCGTGGGCCGGCTGCTGGGCGAGGCCGCGCAGGGCCAGATGGCCAATCTGCGGGCAATCTGCGCCGACGCCGTCGGGGTCATCGATCACGCCATCCCCACGGCATCGCTGGACACCGTACTGCTCTACTTCCCCGACCCCTGGCCGAAGAAGCGCCACCACAAGCGGCGGCTGGTGCAGACCGCCTTCGCCGATCGCGTTCACCGCATTCTCAAGCCGGGCGGCGTTTGGCGGCTGGCCACCGACTGGGCCAACTACGCCGAGTGGATGCGCGAGGTGCTCGACTTGCATCCGGGGCTCGAGAACATCGGCGACGACAACGGCTGCGTCAGCCAGCCGCCCCGCCCGGCCACCCGCTTCGAGCAGCGGGGCCTGCGGCGCGGTCACGCCGTGGTGGACCTTGCCTATCGCCGCCGCTGACGCCACTGTAGGCGCCGATTTCACGCGCCAGTAGGAGTTGTCTCATGGAAATGCGCCGCCTCGGCCGCACCGATCTCGACGTCAGCCTGATCTGCCTGGGCACCATGACCTGGGGCGAGCAGAACACCGAGGCCGACGCCCACGAACAGCTTGATTACGCGCTGGAACGCGGCATCAACTTCATTGACGCGGCCGAGATGTATCCGGTGCCGCCGAAGGCCGACACCGCCGGCCGCACCGAGCAGTACATCGGCACCTGGCTGGCCCGACGCGGCAGGCGTGATGACGTGGTCCTGGCCAGCAAGGTCACTGGCCGCAGCGAGATGAGCTGGCTGCGCGACGGCAACAACACCACGCTGACCCCGGCGCAGGTCCGCCGCGCACTGGAAGCCAGCCTCAAGCACCTGCAGACGGACTATCTCGATCTGTATCAGGTGCACTGGCCGGACCGGCGCACCAACACCTTCGGCCGACTAGGCTACGTCCACAAGCCGCTGCCCGACGAGGTCGCCATCGAGGACACCCTGGGTGAGCTGGGCCGCATGGTGGACGAGGGCAAGATCCGGCACGTGGGCATTTCCAACGAAACCCCCTGGGGCCTGATGCGCTACGTGGAGATCGCGGACCGCACCGGGCTGCCGCGGGTGGTGTCGGTGCAGAACCCCTATTCCCTGCTCAACCGCACCTTCGAGATCGGTCTGGCCGAATGCGCCGAGCGCGAGGACGTGCGGCTGCTGGCCTACTCGCCGCTGGCGTTCGGCGTGCTGTCCGGCAAGTACCTCGACGGCGCCCGCCCGGATGGCGCCAGGCTGACCCTGTTCGAGCGGTTTTCGCGCTATTCCAATCCGGCAGCCGCGGCGGCCACCGCCGAATACGTGGCGCTGGCCCATGAACACGGGCTGGACCCGGCGCAGATGGCGCTGGCCTGGTGCAACTCGCGCAGTTTTCTCACCAGCACCATCATCGGCGCCACCAGCATGGATCAGCTCAAGGCCGACATCGACAGCGCCGAGATACAGCTGTCCGATGAGGTGTGCGCGCAGATCGAGGCCATCCACACCCGTCATCCCAACCCCTGCCCCTGAGCCGGGCACAACTTGCCGCCGGATCAGGCGTTTCCGGCAGCCCCCGCGCAGGCGGGGTTTGCAAGCGCGGCCAAGCGGCGTATAGGTAGGCATCGGGCACAGGCAACGCCACTCAAGGCGAGGAGGTGCACGATGCCCCGTCGGCTATACGAGATCGAAATCGGCGACTGGTACCTCAGCCCCTGGACAAGCTCCCGCTTCGAGGTGGTGGCCATGGACGAGGCCAGCCGCGCGGTAGAGATCCAGTACGAGGACGGCACGGTCGAGGAAATCGACTACGAGAGCTGGCCGCAGCTGGAAGCCGAGGATGCCGGGCCGCCCGATGACATTACCGGGGCCCTGGATACCGAGCCCGAGGACGACGACCAGGTCAGCCTGGACCTGGATGGCCCGGACGATCCGTTCGAGGAACTGGACTACCTGCTGCACTGATCGGGCCTAGGCCCAGGCGTAGCGGGGAATGCCGGCGTCAACGTGCCCGGGCTCATCACGATCACCGATGTGGTCGATGACGAATGCTCCATTGCCCGCTGCGGGGTTGACCATGCGGCCCTCATGGAGCGCCTCGTAACCGGCCTGGTCGAGATCGACCGCACCGTCCAGTGCCGCGCGGAAACCGATGCGCCCGGCCACAGCACGCCAACCCGGCACCAGCGTCAGCGGCAATACCTCGGCGGCGTCGCCGCTGCCGTAGCCAATGGCAAGCCAGCGTGGCCCCGGTTCGGCCTGTTCCGCCGCTTCCGACAGCCCCGCCGCCAGCCAGGCCGGCAAGGACCCCGTGTAGAGGTTGCCGCAGGCACGCATCGCGGCCTGACCCGGCCCGAGGCGGCCAAGTACGACGTCGCGGTAATCCTCGCGCCGCCGCCAGGCCCGTATCAGCGCCGTAGTGGCCGGGTAGCGCTCGGCATCAAGCGGGATATCGCCAGCGGGGCCAATATCCCGACCGGGCGTCAGCTCGGCGGCAAGCGCGACCGCATCCACCCCGACCTCGTGGCAGAACGCCCGGAGCGTATGCGGATCGTCCGCCAGCCAGGCCCGCAGGCACAACATGGCCCAGGCGGTTTCCGGCATGCGGGCATAGGGACGGTGCAGGAACACGGCATCCCAATCGGTGGCGCCCGCCGCGTCCGGCCGCGGCGCCATGTCATCAAACGCCGAGGCCACCGTATCGAGATAGCAGGCGGTGGAGTAGCGGCCGTTGAATACCGGAAAATCACGCGGCCGCGCCTGATCGGTCCGCTGGCCCGGGTACCGGGCGAAGGGTTTGCGAAAATCCGCCCCCCGGTATCGGGAAGCCCGGCCGGCGGCACCCAGGTCCACCGAGAGCAGGCGCGGCTCGGCCTCCAGCAACATGGCCACGGCCCCGGCACCCTGGGTGGCTTCGCCGCTGCTGCCGCGGGCGTACTCGGCGATATCGGCACTCACCACGATGGCCTGCCGCCCGGCTCCGTCGGTGGCCAGATAGCGCAGCGCCTGCTTCAGACCGTATATGCCGCCCAGGCAGGCATGCTTGATTTCGGGCACCTCGCAGTCCGCAGCCAGGGGCGCCCGGCCCCGGCTTGCGAGGTAGTCATCGAGCATCCCGCGGAGAATGACCGCGCCCGCCGCATTGTCGCTGGCCGACTCGGTTCCCAGCACCAGCATGCCCACCGCGGATGCATCCACGTCGTAGGCCTCGATCAGGCGCACCGCCGCACTGGCCGCCAGCGCGTAGACATCCTGTTCCGGGCCCGCCATGCGGAAGCTGTCGCCAATCACCCCCGCGACCTTTCCGGCAGGCTGACCGGTCCAGTCACACCAGTCGGCGAGATTGACGCGATGGGGTGGGAGATAGGCTGAAAAACCGCTGATACCGGGCATGGTCTGGTGCAATTGCTGAGGTGAACGGGTACGAAATGTTATCAGCGGGCGAGGGGTCAGCTCGGATACACTGCCCGCCATGCAAGCCGCCGCCCGTGCCCACGCCAATATCGCGCTGATCAAGTACTGGGGCAAACGCGACAGCGCCCTGAATCTGCCGGCCACCGGCTCCATATCGGTGACGCTGGATGCCCTGCATTCGGAAACGCGAGTCTGCTTCGATCCGGGGCTGGCCACGGACCAGGTGGCGCTGGAAAGCGGCGGCGATCCGGACCGCGTGAGTACATTTCTGGATCGGGTCCGTGCCCTGGCCGGAATCGATACCCGCGCCGACGTGCGTTCCCGCAACAACTTCCCCACCGGGGCCGGGCTGGCCTCCTCGGCCTCCGGATTCGCCGCGCTGGCGCTGGCCGCCTGCCGGGCGGCCGGGATCGACCCCTCGCCGGCCGAACTGTCCGCCCTGGCCCGGCAGGGCTCGGGATCGGCTGCCCGGTCGCTTTACGGCGGCTTCGTGGAGATGCAGCGCGGCCGTGACGACCGGACCGGGGCCGATGCCCACGCAGTACCGTTGCTGGCCGCGCCCGAGTGGCCGCTGGCGGTGGTGGTGGCCATCATCGACACCGGCACCAAGGCGATCGGCTCCACCGAAGGCATGACCCGGACGGCTGCTTCATCCCCGTTCTTCGACGCCTGGGTATCGGGCGCCGAGGCCGACCTCACCGCCATGCGGACCGCCATCGAGGCCCGCGACTTCGAGCGGGTCGGCGAACTGACCGAACACAGCTGCCTGAAGATGCACGCCACCATGCTGGGCGCCCGGCCCGGGCTGATCTACTGGCAGCCGGCCACGCTGGCCGTATGGCAGACGCTGGCGGATCTGCGGGCCGGGGGGCTGGCTGTCTACGGCACCATCGACGCCGGCCCGCAGGTCAAGGCCCTGTGTCATGCCGGGGACGGTGACGATCTGGCCATGGCATTGAGCGCGATACCGGGCGTGCGTGGCGTGCGGATCAGCGGCCTCGGACCGGACGCCCACCTGATTGCGGACCCGTGGGCGTAACCGCCACCGCCCCGGGCAAGCTGTTTCTGCTGGGCGAATACGCCGTACTGCACGGCGCGCCGGCCCTGCTGGCCGCCATGGACGCCCGCTGCCGGATCAATCTGGAGCCCGCCGATTGCTGGCGCGTGACCGCCCGACCACTGGGCCTGAGCGAGCTGATACTGGCCGATGACGGCGCCATCCCGGCCGAAGCCAGCGACGACGTCCGGCGCGCGCTGACCGTATTCGACGCGGTGCGCCGGACCGTGGCCACCGAATCCGAGCTGCGGCCCCTGCAGGTGACCATCGATACCACCGCCTTCTTCCGGGGCGGCCACAAGCTGGGTCTGGGCGCCAGCGCCGCGGTGGCAGTAGCCCTGACCGCCGGGCTGCATCGGCTGCTTGGCCACCCCGACGATCCGGCAACCGTCTGCAACACCGCTACCGCCGCCCACCGGCTGGCCCAGGGCGGCGAAGGCAGCGGAGCCGATGTGGCCACCGCCACCCACGGCGGCATTGTCGAGTTCGCGGCCGGTCGGCCCGCGCAGCCACGAGCCTGGCCGGCCGGACTGCATGCCCGCCCGGTGATGACCGGCAACGGCGCCGACACCCGCGAGCTGGTGGCGGCCGTGCGACGGCTTGCGACCACCGACCCGACCGGGCATGCGGCGGCAATCAGGCGTCTGGCGGACCTTGCCGACCAGGGCCGGGCAGCCGTGATCCGGTCGGATATCCCCGGCTTGCTGACCGCCTGCCGGGCCAGCCTGGAAGCCCTGGCAACGCTGGGCGTAGCCGCCGGGGCCGACATCGTAACGGCGCAGCACCGGGCACTGGCTGCCGCGGTGGCCGAAACCGGCGCAGTGTTTAAGACCACCGGCGCCGGCGGTGGCGATCTGGGGCTGATTCTGGCGGCTTCGCCGTCGGTTATGGAAGCGGCGAGACGAGCCGCGGAAGCCCTGGGTCACACCTGCCCACCGCTGGCATTCGGGGCCGGCGGGGTGGCTGTCACCGACGTGTCGGCAACGGTCAGGTAAAATACCGCTTACCCGGTCCCCGACCGGCCGCGACGCCGCCCCCGGTGAAACCCATCCACCGCACCCAGCGATGAGCCGTTCCCGCATCCCCGAGTTCTACAAATTCTCCGTGACCAACCGGCTGCGGGTGCTCTACGAGCGTGAGGTCCTCAGCGAGGCCGAATACCACATGCTCATGGACGGCAAGCACCTGCTGGACGCCGCCAAGGCGGACCGCCTGGTGGAGAACGTCATCGGCGCATTCTCTCTGCCCATGGGCCTGGGCCTGAACTTCCTGGTCAACGGCAAGGATTACCTGGTGCCAATGGTGGTGGAGGAACCTTCCATCATCGCCGCGGTATCATCGGCAGCCAAGGTGATGCGCAGCGCCGGCGGCATTCGCGTGGATGCCGACGAACCCATGCTGATCGGCCAGATCCAGGTCATGGACGTGGCCCACCCCACCCGCGTGCGCCAGGCCCTGCTTGCCCGCAGCGAGGAAATCCTCAACCTCGCCAACAGCCTGCATCCGAAAATGGTCAGCCGCGGTGGTGGCGCCCGCGACGTGGAGGTGCATCTGCACAGCGCCCAGGGTGCGCGCGGCGACATGCTGGTGGTGCACCTGATCGTGGACACCCGCGACGCCATGGGCGCCAACCTGGTCAACACCATGTGCGAGGGCGTGGCGCCGCTGGTGGAAAAGATCACCAACGGCAAGGTGTTCCTGCGCATCCTGTCCAATCTGACCGACCGGGCGATGGTGCGGGCCCGGGTGGAAGTACCGGTGGCACAGCTCGGCAACGGCACCTTCTCCGGCGAGCAGGTGCGCGACGGCATCGCGCTGGCCACGGAGTTCGCCGCCGCCGACCCCTACCGTGCCGCCACACACAACAAGGGCATCATGAACGGCATCGATGCCGTGGCCATCGCCACCGGCAACGACTGGCGGGCGATCGAGGCCGCCGCCCACGCCTATGCAGCCCGCGACGGCCACTACACTTCACTGACCAAGTGGTACGCCAACGAGGCCGGCAACCTGGTGGGCGAGCTGGACCTGCCGCTGAAGGTGGGCACGGTGGGCGGTCAGGTACAGTCCAACCAGGCGGTGATGATCGCCCATCGGCTGCTGGGGGTGGAAAGCGCGCGCGAACTGGCCGGGGTGATGGCCGCCGTCGGCCTGGCACAGAACTATGCCGCGCTGCGGGCGCTGTCCACCGACGGCATCCAGCGCGGTCACATGACCCTGCACGCCCGCAGCGTGGCCATCGCCGCCGGCGCCGAGGAAAGCCAGTTCGACGCCGTGGTGGAAAAACTGATCGCCTCCGGCGACATCAAGGTGTGGAAGGCACGCGAGATTCTCGATGGCATGACCGAACCGGCCGGCGCCACCACCGGCGAGGGCGAGCCCACCGCCGCGTTCACCGCCGACAGCGTCGAGGCCGGCGCCGGCTACGCCAAGATCATTCTGCTGGGCGAGCATTCCGTGGTCTACGGCAAGCACGCCATCGCCGCCCCCATCCCGCTGACCATCCGCGCCGATGTACAGCGCCAGGAATCCGGCACCACCCTGTTCATCCCGCGCTGGGGGGTGGAAACCGAACTGCACCCCCCGACCGCCACGGACAACGCCCTGCACAAGTCCATGGATCTGATTCTGCAGCGGTTGGGCGTGCGGGACGAACCCATGCGGGTGGAGGTCTATCCTCACGTGCCGCGGGCGGTGGGACTGGGTGCTTCGGCCGCGCTGGCAGTAGCGGTAATCCGCGGGGTGGCCGAGGCTTTCGACATCGAGCTCGACGACGCCCGGGTCAACGAGCTGGCCTACGAGTGCGAGCAGATCGCCCACGGCACCCCCAGCGGCATCGACAATACCCTGGCCACCTATGGCCGGCCGATCCTGTTCCGCAAGGGCGAGCTGCCGGGCAGCGCCCCCGCCATCCGCGAAGTGCATCCGGCCCGGCCGATCCCGGTAGTCATCGGGCTGTCCGGCGTACGCACCCTCACCGCCCAGACCGTGGGCCGCGTGCGCGCCGCCTGGCAGGCGCACCCGGAACGCTACGAGCCGATCTTCGACCAGATCGACCAGCTGGCCCTGGCCGGCGTCGACGCGCTGGCGCAGGGCGATATCGCCACGCTCGGCGAACTGATGAATATCGATCAGGGGCTGCTCAACGCCCTGCAGGTTTCCTGCTGGGAGGTGGAGGAACTGGTGCAGATTGCGCGCGAGAACGGCGCCCTGGGGGCCAAGCTCACCGGCGGCGGCGGAGGCGGCGCGGTGATCGCCGTGGCAGAGGCCGACCGCACCGAGGGCATCGCCATCGCCATGCGCCGGGCCGGCTATGACACGTTCATCACCGAGATCCGGTAGCGCGGATCGCTTCCAGTGGCACTTCCCGGCACCACCATGAACCGCAAAGAACGCAAAGTGCGGAAAGACAAGCAGCACTTCTTGCGCATCGCAGTTCGGGAAGCCAGTACGAAAATGCGCTTCGTGCTGCCAGCGTTCGTTGCCGGGAAAACGCCGGCCCGAACGAACACCTCTTTACGGACCTTTGCGCCCCTTGCCGTTAGCGCTTCGGTGGTCTGAGTCCATGCCGAGCACCACGCCAGCCAATCACGCGGTCGTCTCCTTCGACGACGAGCCCCTGATCCGGGTCGACAGCGAGGACAACCTGCTCGGCTTCGAATCCAAGGACGCCTGTCACGACGGCGAGGGCCTGCTGCACCGGGCATTCTCCATCTTCCTGTTCGACCGCCGGGGCCGCCTCCTGCTGCAGCAACGCAGCCCGCAGAAGCGGCTGTGGCCGGGCTTCTGGGCCAACAGCTGCTGCAGCCACCCGCGCCGGGGCGAGTCAGACACCGAGGCGGCGGCCCGCCGCATTCACGAGGAACTGGGCGTGAGTCCGCCGCTGACATTCCTCTACCGCTTCGAATACCACGCCCGCTATGGCGATCTGGGATCGGAACACGAACTGTGTTCGGTCTATGCCGCGACGGACGACCATCCGGTCCGAGTCAACATCAACGAAATCGCCGATATTCAGTGGATCGAACCGGATGCCCTGGATGCCGAACTGGCCGAGCACCCCGAACGCTACGCCCCCTGGCTGAAGCTGGAGTGGCCGCAAGTTCGAGCCGACCATTGGGCGCGAATCACGGGATCCACCAAAGCCTGACCTTCCAGATGTAGGCTGGCATTGCTCGGATCAACCCGGATGGCCATGACGCGGCCATCCCGGGGATGCGCCGCTTATCCCGGTTTCCGGCCGTTTGGGCAGGCGCCACGAATGACGCCCCACGGAAGCCGGACCCACCAATCCATGGGACTTCTCCGTCGTGGGGCCGCATCCATGCGGCAAGCCATGTCGGGGCCGAAGAGGCAGGAACTCAATCCGGCAACCGCAGAATCCGCCGGGCAGCGTCGCCAACGCGCCCGTTGCTGGCAAACACGCTGGTGGTATCCAGACCGATCGGCCCGCCGTCCAGCTGGCCGATTTCGCCGCCGGCTTCACGCAGAATCACGGCCAGGGCGGCGATGTCCAGAATGTTGAGGTCGGATTCGACAATCAGGTCGATGCGGCCGGCTGCCAGCAGATGGTAATGATAGAAGTCGCCGTAGCCCCGATGCCGGTGGACAGCCCGCAGCAGTTCCCCCACGTTCGACCAGCGATCGGAACCGGCCAGCGTGCCGATATTGCCGAGTGACAGGGTGGCGCGGTCGAGCCGGTCGACCTCGCTGACGCGGATCGGCTCGCCGTTTAGCGTAGCACCCTCGCCTAGTGCGGCCGCCGCCATTTCGCCGCCGTTGAACATCGGCGCGTTGGACACGCCAACCACCAGTTCACCGCGATGCATCAGCGCGATCTGGGTGGAAAAGAAGGGATAGCCGCGCACGAAACTCTTGGTGCCGTCGATGGGATCGATCAGCCACACATATTCGGCGTCGGCGGATTCACGGCCCAGTTCCTCGCCATAGAAGCCATGTTCCGGGAAGGCGTCGGACAGCACCGACTTGATTGCCCGCTCGCTTTCCACATCGGCCACCGTAACCGGGCTGTCATCGGCCTTGTCCGAAACCTCGAATTCGCCCTGGTAGTAGTGGCGAATCACCACTTCGGCGGCGCGCGCCGCTTCGATGGCCCTGGCCAGAAACTGCTGTGTCGAGCCCAAAGGTTCCTCCCTTAGTCGGATGAAGTGTCAGGTAATCCAGCCGCCAATGGTAAACGCCGACAGCACCGCCAGCAGGATGATCAGGCTGCGGGATACGATACCGATGGCCTGGCGCAGGCGTTCGTCGATGTCCGGCGGTGGCGCCTGTTCCTCGTCGATCAGCAGCGCACCGCACCCGATTGCCACCAGCCGCTGCCAACCTTGCTCGACCCAGTTGTCGCCGTCGGCCGCATCGCGCTGACGCCAGGCGGTCAACGCCCCGTCAGTGCTGCCGGCCAGACCATAGAGCAGCATGGCCAGATGTTGCGGCGCCCAGGCAAGAATACCGTGCAGGCGCTGGGAGGCATCCTGCAGTGGCTCGCCGGCATCCAGCCGCCGGAAATGCCGTGGCGAAGCCGCCACCAGCCGGTAGGCCGCCGCGCCCAGCGGTCCGAGCACGAAGAACCACAGCAGCACGCCGAACACCCGCTCGTGCCCCTGCAGAAAGATCGCGCGGATCACGGTCCGCGGATCCGCGTGTTCCGCCGTCTGCTCGGTGTCGCCGACCAGATCCGCGGCGATCGAATCGGCGGCTTCACGGCGGTCTTCCTGCAGGGCGGCGCGGTAGGCGCGCACCTCCTCCCATAGATCCCGCGGGCCGAGGGCGAACACCAGCACGAGCACCGAGAACAGCAGCCCCAGCAGGCTGAAGATACCGCCCTCCAGCAGCGCCTGAACCGCCCCGATCAGCAACAGCGGTGGCGCGATCAGCAGCAGGCCCCAGGCCGAACGCCACAGGCCGTCGAACAGGGTCGAGGACTGAAGCTGGTCCAGATAACGCCCGTACCAGTCGTACTCGCGCCAGCGCCGCAGATGGCTGAGCAGCCGTTCCGCGATCAACGCGGCAAAGATCACGATAAGCGTCATGCCCGTGCTCCCGGCGCCGTCGGTCCGCGCCTGTCAGTCAACTTCGGGGTGGTCGAGCATCGACCGGAAACGCGGCCAGTCGAACGCCGGACCCGGATCAGTCTTTCGCTGCGGTGCAATATCACTGTGGCCCACTATACGGTCTGCAACAATCCCCGGAAAGCGGGCCATCAGCAGCCGCGCGGTCGCCGCCAGCTGCTGATACTGGACTGCCTCATAGGGGCAATCGTCCGTACCCTCCAGTTCGATACCCACCGCGAAATCGTTGCAACGCGGCCGCCCGCGGAACCGGGATTCGCCGGCGTGCCAGGCCCGGTCCTCGAATCGCACGAACTGCTGCATCCGGCCATCCCGGCGGATCAGCAGGTGCGCGGACACCCGCAGGCCAGCGATGGCGGTGAAATAGGGATGGGCGTCCGGATCCAGCCGGTTGCAGAACAGCGCCTCGATGGCGTCGCCGCCGAACTCGCCCGGCGGCAGGCTGATGCCATGCACCACCAGCAGGTCCACCGCCATGCCGGCCGGCCGGGCATCGAAATTGGGTGACGGGCAGCAGGTTGCCGCGTCGAGCCAGCCGTCGATGATGTGCCAGTCGGTCATGTTCTCAAAAGTATGCCAGCAGGGACATTCGGCCGCGGACGAAGTCGTGCCGGGCAGTGTCTTCCAGCGTCACGCCGGCCCGCAGCCCCAGTCCGCCGGGCAATGACCACTGCTGGGTCAGGGACGCCCAGGACCGGTGGCCCGAATCGCCGGCCACATGGTCGAGTGCCCCGAGTTCCGCGCGCAGCCGCCAACCGGGACGCAGTGTCGCCAATACCCCGGCACTGGCGCCGGCGCCCACGGCGTAGTCGGCGTCATAGCCGTGATTCGCGTCCAGGCTGCTCAACGCGAACATATAACCGGTCACCCGGTCGGCCAGCGACCAGGCCAGACCCGGGCCGCCCTGGGCAAAGCCGCCGAGATGGCCATCCGGATCGCCGGGCACGCTCACCGGCCGCTGCCGCAGCCCGGCCGAGAACTGCCAGGACCAGGGATCGAACAGCGCATTGCGGGGACGCAGGGAGGCGATATCCACCAGCCCCAGGCGGTCGATTTCGATGCGGTCGCGGCGAGTGTCCACGCGCAGGTCCGCGGAGAGGAAGGCCAGCTGCGTGCCCTCGCTGTAGCCCCCGGGCGGATCCAGCAGGTCGTGATAGGCCACCCGGCCGTGCAACCCCAGTGACCAGTCCGCGTCCTCGTTGACCATCGACACCCCCACCCGCCGGCTGGCGTGACCAGCATGGGGCGCCACTGGCGGCGCCGAAGGCGAAGCCAGCCCACTGCCCGCCTGCACACGGCTGCGAGCGACCAGGATGGCCTGCAGGCGCGCATCGCCCTCGGCGGGCGGCAGGCGTCCCGTCTGCACGCGGTAGTACACATGATCATGGGCCAGTTCCAGCACCCGGGCGCGCACCGACGGTGACAACCGGGCGACGGGCGACGCATCGGGCGTCTGCTCCCCCCGCGACACGGCCAGTGCCAGCCGCCGGTTCGCGGGCACCATCTGACCGGCGGACACTTGCAGCCGGTGGGCCAGCGCCGGCCGGAACGTCGCCTCACCCAGCAGTCCAGGCACCGAATCCACGGCCCTTATGGTGTCGGCGGGGATGGCATACCAGTCGAAGGTGGACGCCAGATCGAGCGAGGGCCGCACCGCCTCCAGCAGGGTCAGCAGCTGATAGGCGCAGTTGCGGTTGAGAAAGAAATACTCGAACTTCATCCCGCGCAATTCCCACAGGTGGCTCACCAGCCGGCGGCGTTCGGAGGCGGTCAGGTCCAGCGGATACGACCAGATGTCGCGGTTCTCGATCCAGGCATAGTCCCGCACCTTCTCGTAGTAGGGAAACACCCCGAACTGCCCGGCATAGCCGCCGGTCAGCCCGCGCCAGGCAAAGCCCAGTCCGGCATCCTCGCCGGTAATGGCGGCGAAGTTCACCGCATGGGCCAACAATTCCCCGTCGCGTGCGGTGTCCAGCCGCAGCAGGGTGTGCCCGAACAGCGACGCCGCGCTGCCGGTGTAGGCGGTGGGGAACACCAGACTCACGCCATCCGGATCCAGCCGCGCCTGCCAGCGCTCAAGCTCGGGGCAGTCCGAAGCGTCCGGCGGCGTCAGGCCGAGCTGCTCGGCCAGCCAGGCCGCCCGAGCCGGAAACAGACAATGCGCCGGACGATCACGGCCCGGCGCACGGCCACCGTGTTCCAGCGCCGTTCGCATCGCCGCCAGTTCCGCGGCCGGATTGGTGCGGCCATCGGACGCCAGAAAGAAATCGCCGCTGACCACCGCACTCACCGCATCGCCGCCCGAGCGCGGCCGGTAATGCAGAAGCGTGCGCCAGGCGCGGGACTCGGCCAGCTCGCGGCTGCCGCTGTCGACCGCCGGGGCCGGTCCCGGCAGTGCCAGCAGCAGAAGCGCCAGCGCTACGGTCAGGCGCCGGTCAATCAAAGAAATGGCGCAGCGCCACACGACAGCCCACCTCGTCGCCGCCGGACCAGTCGCGGTAGTCGCAGCCCAGCCGGACGGCGTCCTGGGACGTGACCGGCAGGTTCAGCGTGAGTTCGCTGCGATGGCGCGCGAACCCGGCCTCATACCATCGGCTGGTCTGCATCAGTCCCAGCTGCCAACCCGGGCGCTGATACAACGCCCCGAACTCGGGGCCGGCACCCAGGCGCACTGCCGGTTCCGCCCCCGACACCTGCTCGGCCCGGGCGGTCGCCAGTCCGTAGACCAGCCAGTTCCCGATCTGCCAGGTCGCGCCAGGCCCGCCCTGCAGAAACAGCGCCTGGCGCCGGTGATCGGTATCGCCATCGGTACCCGCGCGCACGCGCTCCAGCCCGCCGTGCACGAACCATGACGTGGGTTTGACGAAGGCGCCGCGCGGGGCCAGCGAGCGGATGTTGACCAGATCGAGACTTTCCAGCACCAGCCCCTCGGCCTGGTCCAGGCGCAGATTGATGTCCAGGCCTTCGATGCCGGCGCCACGCAGGAAGCCGGTCACCGGATCGAGCACGTCGTGGTAGGTCAGGCGGTAACCCGCTTCGACGAACTCGCTGCCGCCGCGCGAGCCCAGCCCGAACCGGGCCATCTCGGTGCCATGACCGGTCTCCGGGGCCGCCGGTTCGGGCGGTTCGGGGGCCGGCAGCGCCGGATTGCGCTGCACCACCCGCAGCAGCGCCAGGCTGTGACGAGCGACGTCATCAGTACGAGCCTGGTCGCGGGCTTCCAGCCGTAGCGCCTGATATGCCACCCGGGCAATACGGTGGCGGCGATGCGATGGATGGCGCCGGAAGGCGGGTGACTCCGCCGCCGCGGGATCCTCGACCAGCTGCCGGGCCAGCGTCAGTTCCGGATCGCTCAGATCGGCGGCGGCGAACTCCAGCTCGTTGGCCTTGGACGGCCGATAGCGGCGCTCGGTGACCAGTCCGGCGCGATAGAGGGTGCGCACGGTATTCACCGGCAGCTCGGCGAATCGGAAACGTTCGATCAGCGGCGCCCGAGGCCGGGCCACCTTGATCAGCTCCAGCAGGCGGAAGGAGCAGTTCTCGTCGAAGAAGAAGTAGTCGAAATTGATGTTGCGCAGTTCCCACAGATGCCGCACCAGCCAGTCCAGCTCGTCGGCGTCGAGATTCAGCGCGTATTCCCAGATATCGCGATTTTCCAGGTGGGCGTAGTCGCGGATCTTCTCCACGTAGGCGGTCAGCGAGAAATGACCCGGATAGCCGCCACCAAGCCCGCGCCAGATGTAGAACAGCGAGTTCTCGTTCGGGTTCACCTGGGCGCCGAAGTTGATCGCGCGTGACAACCAGGTGGAGTCGGGATCGGGTTCCGGGTCCAGCCGCAGCAGTGTGTGCCCGAACATCGACGAGGGGCTGTTCAGATAAGCAGCGGGAAATGCCAGCACCAGCTGACCGGTGGGCATCTTCTCGCGCCACTCGGGGTATTCCTCGCAGTGATCGAAGACCCCGTCATGCGGCCAGTCGAGGCGCTCTGCGAGGAACCGGTAGCGTGCCGGAAAGCGGCAGATGGCAGCGGCACCCCGCTGGCTCAGGGCGGCATGGCTGGCCACCAGTTCCGCACGCGGGTCGCGCTTGCCGGATTCGGCCAGGAAAAAGTCCGGGTCATCGACATAGCTGGCGCCGACATCCCGCAGGGTAGCGCCGGGGTTGATGTGCATCAGGGCCTGCCAGCGGGCGGATGACGCCCAGGCCGTGAAATCGGCATCGGTGGGGGCCGCGTGGGCCATCCCGGCCGCGGCGGAGAGGCAGAAGATCAGGGCGGCGCGAATCAAACCGTGGGGTCAAGTCCGGGCCGCGGGGCGGCAGATGGTGCGCCCGCAGGCGCGAAGTTCAGGAAGGTGCCCCGCCACACGGGCGGGGCACCTCGAATTGCCTCTAGATCAGGACACGTAGCCTGACAGGCGCTCATCGGAACGCATGACGTGAACGATGTTGTTCATCACGTCGCGCGCGGTGACGTCCTCGGCCGGGAACACTGCCGAGAAGTTGTCGTGCATCAGGGCGTTGAAGTGATCGCGGTCGGCAACGTCGATGCCCATGGACACGGACAGCGCGGTCAGGGCTTCACCCTGGCCGGTAGCCATGTCCTGCGCCACTTCCTCGAGCACGCCGTTCTGCGACAGCAGGCTCTCGCCGCCGTAGGTAAGCGCCCCGTTGGTGCTACAGCCGTTGGTGCCACTGGTCATGCCGAAGGTGGCATTACCCGAGGTGCCGTTGACGATGGTTGCCAGAAGGTGAACGGGCAGACCGCTCTTGCCTTCGAAGACCAGGTTGCCCCAGCCGCAACCCGGGCCGCCCGGCGCCACCGCGCTCGCGGCCATGCTCGAGCCCAGCAGCGCGCTTGCCAGTAGAATCTTTTTCATCGTGAATCTCCCAGAATCCGGTTTGGATTGACTTGTTGTTCCACTCCCGGTCCGAACAGACCGGGACCCCACTATAGGGCAGCCGGCGGACAACACACTACCCCTGTTCGCGGGAAGTGCCCGGCCGGATACGCGCCAGCCAGGCACAAAGCGCCAGCATGATCACCAGGCCCGGCCAGGGCCCCAGCGATACGCCGGCGACAGCCAGCACATCCCGGTCGCCGCTGACCACGATCGGCACGGCCAGGCCGATGCCCATCAGCGCTTCGCCGGTAATCAGGCCGGCGGCGGCCAGCAGCCCTGACCCCTGCACCGGACGCTGACCGGCCAGCAGGGCCATCAGCCCGCCCAGGGCGATCGGCACCGAAAGCGACAGAGGCAGGTAGATGCCTACCGCCACCGCCAGTACGGGCAGCCGGAAATCCGACCCGGCGCGACGCAGCCACTCGTCGGCTGCGATCAGGGCCACCGCCACCAGCGCCCCCAGCCCTACCATCGACCAAGGCAGATCCCCGCCGAACACACCGCCGGCCACCGCCGCCATCAGGCTGGCCTGGGGCGCCGGCAGGGGATCGGGATGCGCTTCGGTCGGCACGCCGATGCCATAGGCGTTGAGCAGCAGTGATAGCACCGGCGCCAGCACGCACACGCTGCTGGCCACGCCCAGCATCTGCGCCAGCTGCTGCTGCCAGGGGGCCGCGCCCAGGATGGCGCCGGCCTTGAGATCCTGCATGTTGTCCCCGCCGATAGCGGCAGCGCAGCACACCACCGCGCCCACCAGAATGGCGGCCACCGGGCCCAGCGTGTCGTCGCCGAACAGCCACAGAAGCAGCAGCGCGGTGATCAGGATGGTCGCGATGGTGACGCCCGACACCGGATTGTTGGAGGAGCCCACCAGCCCGGCCATGTAGGCCGCCACCGCCGAGAACAGCCCGGCGGCCACCAGCATCATCAGCGTGAGCGGCACCGCGGCCACCGCGGAATCCAGCAGCCCGGCGTAGAACACGAACATGGGGACGATCAGGACCAGCCCCAGCCCGCCGAGCAGCCAGCGCGGAAGATCACCTTCGCCGCCAAGCACGCTGGTCCCGCCGATGCGCTGCAGCCCGGCGACCAGCGAGTCCCGCATGGCCCACAGCGCCCACAGGCCGCCGACCAGCATCGCCCCGACGCCCATGTAGCGAATCTGTTCGCTCCACAGCGACCAGGCCGCGTCGAGGGGCGTATCCGCCGGCGGCAAACCATGCACCAGCGCGTAAAGCGGCACCACCACACCCCAGGCGAACAAGCCGCCCGCGAATACCAGGACCGCGATGTTGAAGCCCACGATGTACCCCACCGCCAGCAGCGCCGGTGACAGGTTGGCCCCGGCGTAGAACACCGTCTGGCCCACCTGCGCGGCTACTTCGCCGGTGGCCTGCCACAGCCTCAGCCCGCTCTCCGCCAGCTTGGTGGCCCCGCCGACCACCACGCCGATCAGCAGCATCCCCATCCCGGCCCCGGCCTGGCCATGGCCGGCCCGCAGCACCTCGGCGGTGGCCCGGCCTTCGGGAAACGGCAGGTCCATGCCGTGGATCAGGGCATGCCGCAGCGGCACCGTGATCAGCACCCCCAACAGGCCGCCGATGCCGGCGATGAACACCACCCACCAGTAGGGGAAACTGTCCCAGTAACCCAGCAGGACCAGCGCCGGCAGGGTGAAGATCACGCCCGCGGCGATCGACTCGCCGGCGCTCGCCGCCGTCTGGACGATATTGTTCTCGAGAATGCTGCCGCGGGCCAGGGCTCGCAGTATCGCCATCGACACCACCGCGGCGGGAATCGAGGCGGACACCGTCAGGCCGGCGAACAGGGCCAGGTAGGCATTGGCCCCGGCCAGGATCATGGCGAGCATGATGCCGAGCAGGGCGGCGCGCAGGGTTAGCTGGGACATTACGAGAAAAATCGGCAATCCGGTTTTCGCAGTCTACCGCGTCATGCGCCGCCCGGAACGCCTGCGGCCGCGGGCGGTCAACAACAGCGGTGGTCGCCTGATAAGCTCCGGGCGATCCGCGATCGAGGAGACAGACAATGCCCAGCCGCCACGCCGGCTCACCCGCCACCTATGCCCTGCTGATCGGCCTTGCTACCGCCGGCTGCCAGCCCGCCGAACAGGCGCAGGCTGCCGAAGCGCCGAGCCCCGAAGCGGCAAAGGCCGCCGAGGCCGCCGCCGACAACACCGGTGGCGGCAGGGACATTCCCGACGTGGACATCGAATTCACCCGCTTCACCCTCGGCAACGGGCTGGACGTGGTGGTGCACGAAGACCACAAGGCCCCGATTGTTTCAGTCAACATCTGGTACCACGTCGGGTCCAAGGACGAGGGTCCGGCCCAGACCGGCTTCGCCCACCTGTTCGAGCACCTGATGTTCCAGGGCAGCGAGAACTGGGACGGCGAGTATTTCGAGCCCTTCGAACGGGCCGGCGCCACCTCGATGAACGGCACCACCAATACCGATCGCACCAACTACTTCGCCAACGTCCCGGTCCCGGCACTGGACATGGCCCTGTGGATGGAATCCGACCGCATGGGGCATTTCCTGGGCGCGGTGGATCAGGCCCGTCTCGACGAACAGCGCGGCGTGGTGATCAACGAGAAGAAGCAGCGGGCCAGCCAGCCCTACGGCGAGGTCTGGGAAAAGCTGCCGCCCAACACCTATCCCGACGGCCATCCCTATTCCTGGTCCACCATCGGCTCGATCGAGGACCTGAACGCGGCCTCGCTGGAGGACGTGAAGGCCTGGTTCAAGCGCTACTACGGTCCCTCCAACGCGACCCTGGTGATCGCGGGTGACATCGACCCCGACACCGTGCGCGACAAAGTCGAGCGCTACTTCGGCAGCATCCCCGCCGGGCCGCCGCTGGAGCACCAGAAGGAGTGGGTCGCGCCGATGACCGGCGAACACCGCCAGGTGATGCAGGACCGCGTGCCCCAGGCCCGTGTCTACAAGACCTGGAACGTGCCGGCCGACGGCACCGCGGACGAAACCCGGCTACAGGTCGCCGCCCATCTACTGGCCGGCTCCAAGACCAGCCGGCTGTACAAGCGGCTGGTATACGACGAGCAGCTCGCCACCGACGTGTCGGCCGATCTGTGGAGCAAGGAGATCGGCTCGCAGTTCATCATCACCGCCACCGCCCGGCCGGACGTGCCGCTGGCCGAGGTGGAGGCCGCGCTGGACGAGGAACTCACCCGCTTCATCGAGGAAGGCGTCAGTGCCGAGGAACTCGACCGCAGCCGCACCAGCCTGGCCGCGTCGTTTCTGCGCGGGGCCGAACGCATCGGCGGTTTCGGCGGCAAGGCCGACATCCTGGCCCGCGGCGCGGTCTATCACGACGATCCGGGCCACTTCCGCCAGTATCTCGACACCCTGCGCAACGTGCAGCCTGACGCCCTGCAGGCCACCGCCAGGCAATGGCTTTCCGATGGCGTCTATGTGCTGTCCGTACTGCCCTTCGGCGGGCACAGCCACGCCGACAGCGACGTGGACCGCTCGCAATTGCCGGATATCGGAGACGCGCCGGACCTGACCCTGCCCGAACTGCAACACGCCGAACTGGATAACGGCATGAAGATCTGGCTGGCCGAGCGCGATGCCGCCCCGGTGGTGCAGATGCGCATGATGCTGGATGCCGGCTACGCCGCCGATCCCAAGGGCGCGCCGGGTACTGCCAGCCTGGCCCTGGGCATGCTTGATGAAGGCACCGAACAGCGCGACGGCCTCGCAATCAGCGCCGAACTCGACCGCCTTGGCGCCAGCCTGTCCACCAGCTCGTCGCTGGACGCCTCCAGCATCAGCATGTCGGCCATCAGCAGCAAGCTGGACGCCTCGATGGACCTCTATGCCGACGTGATCCGCCGGCCATCGTTCCCGGAAGAGCAGTTCCAGCGGCTGTCGAAACAGCGCTTGGCCAGCATCGCCCAGGAAAAATCCAACCCCACCAGCCTGGCCCTGCGCACCATCGGCCCGCTGCTCTACGGCGATAAACATGCCTACGGCGTGCCCCTGACCGGCAGCGGCACCACGGCGGCCATCGAGGAACTGACCGTCGCCGACATGCAGGCCTTCCACCGACGCTGGGTACGCCCGGACAATGCCACGCTGATCGTGGTGGGTGACACCGACATGGCCACGCTCAAGCCCCTGGTCGAGGAAGCGTTCGGCGACTGGCAGGCCGGAGATGATGCGCCGCCGCTCAAGAATCTGCCCGATCAGCCGATGCCGGATCAGCAACGTATCTACCTGATCGACAAGCCCGGCAGCAGCCAGGCCACGGTGATCGCCGGCAGCCTGGCGCCGCCCAAGTCGCATCCGCAGGACATCGCCATGAACACGGTCAACGCCATTCTCGGCGGCATGTTCAACTCGCGCATCAATCTCAACCTGCGCGAGGAAAAGAACTGGTCCTACGGCGCCCGCAGCCTGCTGATGGACGCCCGCGCCCAGCAACCCTTCTTCACCTACGCCTCGGTACAGATTGACCAGACCGCGCCGGCGATAAAGGAGATGCGCGCCGAGATCACCGGCATCCTGGGTGACCAGCCGCCCACGGAAGAGGAACTGACCTCGGCTCAGGCAAACCTCACCCGCACCCTGCCAGGCAATAACGAAACCAGCAGCGAACTGGCCGGGACCTTCGCCAACCTGGCCGTGTTCGGCCTTCCCGAGGACTACTACCAGAATTACGTTACCCGGGTTCAGGCACTGGACATCCCCGCGCTCGAGCAGGCCGCGGAAACGCTGCTGAAGCCGGAACAGCTGATCTGGGTGGTGGTCGGCGACCTGGAAAAGATCGAAACCCCGATCCGCGAACTCGAGTGGGCCGAGGTCGAAGTCCTGCCGATGGACGATGTCGCAGCGCCCTGACCGGCGCGCGGCCTTCGCGGCGGTGCTGGCGCTGATCACCGCCAGCGCCGCGGCGGACGTCTCGCGCGAGGAAATCTTCGTACTCAACGCCGACGGCGAAAGCTACACGGTGTACAAGACCCTGCGCTCCGACCTGCCCGGCCGGGCACTGTTCCTGGCCGAGGGCGAGAGCGTGGACGACTACGTCTACATCCATCCCGCCGACTACCGCCGGGAAACCACGGACGACGGCACCCGGCTGGTGTTCGACAGCGGCGACTACGCATTGATGCGCGCCGACCGCTTCCGCGACTGGCAGCTCACCGACAATCCCGACGGCAGCACCACCTTCCACAGCTGGGACGGCCGCGAACTGGACAATGGCCACTACGGCAAGTGGAACAGCCCGGATCCGTTCGCCCACTTTTCCTATGTCTGGATCCTGCCGGCAAACATTGAAGTGCTGGATGCCCAGAGCAACCGGGACGGCAACTGGCAGCAGCGCGGTCGCACGCTGGCATGGCGCGGCGAGCAGATCAACGACCTGACCTTTCGCATCCGCTTCCAGCGGCAGGCGCCTGAAACGCCGACATTCCGCGCGGTCGAGGCCGATCCGGAACTGCCGGATGCCGAGCGCATCACCCTGGATTCCGCGGTCCTGTTCCCCTCCGGCCGGCACCGGCTGACCAGCGCGGGCGAACAGCTGCTGGCCGAGCTCGCTGGCCGGTTGAAGGCCCGCGGGCCGACCCGGGTCATCGTGGCCGGCCACACCGACAACCAGCCGCTAAAGCCCTATCTGCGCGAGCGCTACCCCAGCAACTGGGAGCTGTCGGCGGCCCGGGCCACCGGCGTGGTGCGGTTCCTGGCCGAACAGGGCGTGGACGCAGGGATACTGGAAGCCCGGGCACTCGGGGCCGAACAGCCGGTGGCCGACAACGACACCGCCGAGGGACGCGCCCGCAACCGGCGCATCGAGATCACCATTGCCGGGGCGGCGGCTTCCGGTCAGGCCGACACGGCGGCTACCGGCGACAACGAAAGCCGGTAATCGCCAGTCGGCTGACGCCGTGCGCTATGCCCCCTGGCGGGCGGTGACCCCGGCGCTCTTCTCCTCGGCACGCAACAACTGCAGCTCGTGATTGAGCCCCTTCAGCAGGGCCACGCACATCAGCAGCAAAACCAGCGTGAACGGCAGCCCGGTGGTTACCGCGGCGGCCTGCAGGGCGGACAATGCCTCGGCACCGCCAACCACCAGCAGCGCCGCGGCGATCAGACCCTCGGCGACACACCAGAACACCCGCTGAGCCACCGGCGCCTCGGTCTTGCCGCCGGCGGTGATGGTATCGATCACCAAGGAGCCGGAATCCGACGAGGTGATGAAGAACACCAGCACCAGCGTGATGGCCAGGAACGAGGTAACGCCTGCCAGGGGCAGATTCTCCAGCATGTGGAACAGCGATAGCGAGGAATCGCTGATGCCATTGGCCAGCGACCCCACGCCGTTGACGGCCTGATCCAGCCCACTGCCGCCGAACGCGCTCATCCAGATGGCGGTGACCACCATCGGCACAATCAGCACGGCAGTGAGGAATTCGCGGACAGTGCGACCGCGAGACACCCGGGCGATGAACATGCCCACGAACGGCGACCAGGAAATCCACCAGGCCCAGTAGAAGATGGTCCACGAGTGGTAGAAGGTCTCGTCTTCACGGCCGACCGGATTGCTCAGCGGCAACAGGTACTCGGCGTAGCCGGCCACAGTGGTCCCCAGGCTGGCGAAGAAGCCCATCACCGAACCGGTGATGATGACGAACAGCAGCAACAGCCCGGCCAGCATGATGTTGATATTGCTCAACAGTTTTACGCCGCCGTCGATGCCGCGCACCACGGATACCAGCGCCACCGCGGTGACGCCGGCGATGATCAGGATTTCCACCATCAGGCTGTCGGCAATACCGAACAGGAACTGCATGCCGCCCGCGGCCTGTTGGGCACCGAACCCCAGGGACGTGGCCAGGCCGAAGATGGTAGCCACCACCGCCAGGGTATCGATCACGTTGCCCAGCGGGCCCCAGACGCGATCACCGAACAGCGGGTAGAACACCGAACGGATCGCCAGCGGCAGGCCCTTGTTATAGGCAAAGAAGGCCAGTGACAGTGCCACCACGCCGTAGATGGCCCAGGGGTGCAGCGCCCAGTGATACATCACCGCACCCATGGCGGCAGTCCTGGCGGCGTCGGTGCCACCCGCCACGTTCAGGGGCGAACCCGCCCATTCGGTGAAGTAGCCCACCGGCTCGGCCACCGACCAGAACATCAGCCCGATTCCCATGCCGGCGGCAAACAGCATGGCGAACCACGACATGCGGGAGAACGCCGGCTCGGCATCCTGGCCGCCCAGGCGGATGCGACCGAACGGCAGCACGATCAGGGCCAGGCAGAACAGCACGAAAAAATTGCCGGCACTCAGGAACAGCCAGTCGAAGGTGTTGATGACCCAGTCGCGGGCACCAGTCAAGGCGGTCTTCGAGATATCCGGGAACAGCATGGAGCCGGCCACGAAGATCACGATCAGAATCGCGCTCCAGAGAAAGACGGGATTGTGCAGGTCCAGCCCGAACGGGTGGATATTGTCCTCACCGACTTCGTACTCGGTGTCGTAGCGTTCCTGAAGCTCCGCGACTTCTGCGTCCTGGCTCATTATCGGCATTCCCAAAGCATTGCCATTGACAAGCGCCAGACCCTAGCACAGCCAAGGAAAAACAATGAGGAGCCCCGCGCGGTCTTGCTGCAAGGGTCGTCGGTGGAAGGGTCAGTCGCCGGACGCCGCCGGCGAGTAAGTCGCCCCGTTCGGGCGCATCAGCGCAGGGCGGCGGGGCCGCCGAAGTCGCCGAGCGGGCGCAGGAAGGTATAGCGGGCCGGCGCACCGACCAGCTGACCGGCGGCTTCATCGGTATTCCGACCCAGTGCCGAAAATGGCAGCGACACCACGAACAGCCCGGTACCCGCCACCGTCGCCACCAGACTCAGGGGTCGGATCACCAGCACATCCACTCCCATCGCCGCTGCCGACGGAGCATGGGCGGCGTCCACGTCCGCCGCGTGAACCGGCTGGAACCCGGCGGCCGCGACTGCCAGCAACAGGCTGGCCAGCGCTGCTTTGGTTCGCGTGACTGTCGATCGGTTCATGAACTTGTCCGGAGCGGGGCGTATCGCCGAACATTAGGCAGCCGCCAACCCCCTGTCAATCGCAACCAGGCCGGACCACGTCACCGCATGAGCCAGCATCAGATCTATACCGCCTCCGACCCTGCCAATGCCCATATCGTGCGCGACTATCTCGCCGGGCATGGCATCGAGGCCCACATCCGCGGCCAGTTCCTGTGGGGCGGCATGGGGGAACTGCCGGCCAACGCCTACCCCACCCTGTGGGTGACCGACCCGGACCAGGTCGACCCCGCCCGCGCCCTGATCCGGCGATTCGAGGCCGACGACACCGCCACCCGCCAGGCCTGGCGCTGCGGCGGCTGCGGGGAACAGCTGCCGGGGCAATTCGACGCCTGTTGGCGTTGCGGTAGGAATCGTTCGAGCGATTAGCGCTGCTATCGCCAATCCGGTACCGGCCGACCGGCCGCGCCGCAAACGCTAACGGGGCTGACGACGCGGGCGGTTCGAGAACAGCACTCTTCCCTTTCCGTCGGGCGAGCCAAGCACTGCGGGCGGCGAGGTCCCTGGCCTGAAGGGGGCGCGCCAAGGAAGGGCGCGCGGTTTTCGCCGGCACGCGGACGTGCCGTCGCCCCCCCCCCCCTCGCCGACCGAAGCGCACAAGGCATCCCGGCCCGAACAAATGCGACTATATTTCGATGCACATCGCCCTCTACCAACCCGAAATCCCCCCCAACACCGGCAATGTGATCCGCCTGTGCGCCAACCTAGGTACCACGCTGCATCTGATTGAGCCGCTGGGATTCGAGCTGGACGATGCCCGTCTCAGGCGGGCCGGGCTGGATTACCGGGAGCTGGCCTGTCTGCGTACTTGGCCGGACTTGCCCGCACTGCTGGCCGCCCTGCCCGGTCACCGGCTGCTGGCCTGCTCTACTCGCGGCCGGAAGCGATACGACGAAGTCCGGTACCGGGCCGATGACGTCCTGCTGTTCGGACCGGAAACCCGGGGATTGCCGGATGCGCTGCTGTCCGGACTACCGCCGGACCAGGTGCTGCGCATTCCCATGCGGCCAGGCAATCGCAGCCTGAACCTGTCCAATGCGGTGTCGGTAATCGCCTTCGAGGCCTGGCGCCAGGCCGATTTCGACGGCGCCGGTCTGGCCCCGCAGTGATTGCATTATCATCGGCGTCATGAGCACGGAACAGGCAGGCATCCGGGTATTGCTGGTCGATGACCACGCGGTGGTGCGGGCCGGTTACGGCCGGCTGCTGAAAAGTGCGCCCGACATCGTGGTCCACGGTGAAACCGACACAGGCGAATCGGCCTACCATCTGGTCAGCCAGACACATTTCGACGTGGTGGTAATGGATCTCTCGCTGCCGGGGATGAGCGGCATCGAGGCCTGTTCGCGTATCCGCAAGCGTCGCCCCGACACCCGGGTGCTGGTGTTCTCGGTGCATGAGGAGGAAATTTTCGTCAAACGGGCTCTGCAGGCCGGGGCCGACGGCTACCTCACCAAACGAGCGGTGGCCGAGGTTCTGGTGGAGGCGGTACGCGATGTCGCCAGCGGCCGGCAGTATCTCGACCCGACCCTGGCCATGGCGGGAGCCGGCATCGATCCGCTTGCCTGTCTGTCGCGGCGGGAATTCGAGATATTCCGACTGCTGGCCGAGGGTCATGCGGTGCCGGAGATCGCCAACGCCCTGTTTTTGAGCCCGAAGACGGTCTCCAACCATGCCAGCCGTATCCGCACCAAGCTGGATGCCACCTCGGCGGCAGATCTGACCCGGCTGGCGATCCGGCGCGGCGTGATCGCCGCCTGACGGTGGCTGCCGGCCGTCAGCCCGCGGGCAATCTCGGGCCGCGACGGTCGCCCCGGCTGGGCCTGCGGGCGCGGCTGATGCTGTTCATCACGCTGCTGCTGGCAGCCGTGCTGCTGGCCGCCGCCGCGCTGGTGATCCAGAACGCCCGAACCGCGGTCAGCGACGAGACCGAAGCCACCGTATCCCTGGCCGCGGCATTGCTGGGGCGCACGCTGCCCCGGCATACCGACAGCAATACCCTGCTGCGCCAGTTCACCCCGGGGGAACAGCTACGTCATCTGTGTCTGCGCCTCATTCTGCCACGCACCCCGGCCCCGACCTGCGCGGATACCACGCCACCCGGTACACCAGCCTGGTTCGCCACACTGACCCGCCCGGAACAGGCGGCCGAAACCGTGCTCGACATCGAGGGCCAGCCGGGGCGCATCCTGATTCATGCCGATCCGGCCGATGAAATCGCCGAGGCCTGGCGCGACGTGCGAGGTCTGCTGGCGCTGATTCTGCTGTTCTACGCGGTATCGCTGGCCGCGGTGTTCCGTTCGCTGGGCCGCATCACCCGGCCGGTGCATACCATCAGCGCCGCTCTGGCCGGGGTGGAGCACGGCGAGCTCGAGCGCCGCCTGCCGGCCTTCGACATGCCGGAGTTCGACCGCCTCGCCGCCCGCTTCAATCTGATGGTGGCCACGCTGGAACGCACCCGCGACGAGAACCAGCGGCTGCACCGCCACTCCCTGCGCATCCAGGAAACCGAGCGCCAGCGGCTGGCCCGTGAACTGCACGACGAACTGGGCCAGAGCCTGACCGCCATCCGCGCGGACGTGGGCGGCATTCTCGCCCGCGAGACCAGCCTGCCGGCCGACGTGGCGGAATCGGCCCGGGCGATCAACGACGTGGCCGGCCGCATCTACGACCAGGCCCGCAGCATGATGCGCCGGCTGCGCCCACCCGGCCTCGACGAGCTGGGCCTGGCCGCGGCGCTGGAGGAAACGGTGGCCGGCTGGCAGCGGCAGAATCCGGATATCGCGTATCACCTGACGCCAGCCAACGACCTGTCAGCCCTGGATCCGGAGATCGCCATCCACGCGTTCCGTATCGTGCAGGAGGCCCTGACCAACGCCCACCGGCACGCGGACCCCCGGACCATCCGTATCCGGCTGGCCCACGAGGGCGGTCAGGTGACCGCTACTATCGAGGATGACGGCAACGGGTTCGACCCGGCACGAATGTCCACCGGCGTGGGCATCTCCGGCATGCGCGAACGGGCGGAGTTGCTGGGCGGGCAGCTGCAGATCGACAGCCGGCCCGGACGCGGAACCCGGGTACACGCCAGGCTGCCGCGCACGCCGCCGAAAAATCGGGAAGTATTCCCATTGAGCGAATAGGGGCCCCGTTCAACCATGCGCCCTGGCCGACGACGAGAGTAATCGGAGAGGGAGACATCGAATGCCGATCATCAAGGGGAAGATGGCGCTGACACTGGCGCTGGCCGCCACCGGGGCCTGGGCCCAGTCATCCGGCGACCCGGACGCGCTCGATCAGGTAGACGTGATCAGCACGACGCCGTTCGAGGGCAGCGAGGTGGACGCCGACCGCTATCCCGCCAATGTGCAGTCCAGTACGGCGGCCGACATCGAGCGATCGGAGTCGGTCAACATGGTGGAGTTCCTGAACACCGAACTGGGCAGCGTCCATGTCAACGACGCCGTGAACAACCCGTTTCAGCCGGACCTGAAATACCGCGGCTACGTCGCCTCGCCCCTGCTGGGGCTGCCGCAGGGCCTGTCGGTGTACCAGGATGGGGTACGGGTGAACGAGCCGTTCGGCGACACCGTCAACTTCGACCTGATCCCGCAGGCGGCGATCGCCGACATTGATCTGCTGCCCGGTTCCAACCCCCTTTTCGGGCTGAACACCCTGGGCGGTGCGCTCAACATCAAGACCAAGTCCGGCTTCTCCCATCCGGGCCTGCAAGCCCAGGCCTACGGCGGCGATTTCGGGCGCTATGGCGGGCATGTCTCCCTGGGCGGCAACAGCGGCAACCTCGGCTGGCTGTTCCTGGTACAGGGCATGGAGGAAGACGGCTGGCGCGATTTCTCCGATTCGGAGGTATTGCAGCTGTTTTCCAAGTTCAGCCACATCGGCGAACACGGCGAAACCCATTTCTCGGTGACCGCCGCCGACAACCGGCTGCGCGGCAACGGCGCCGTACCACAGCGGCTGGCCGAAGAGCGTGGCCGCGACCAGATATTCACCTACCCGGACGAGACCTCGCCGCAACTGATGATGTTCAACCTGCGGGGGGTGCGTGATCTCAGTGATCGTACCTCGCTGGCCTGGGGCGGCTATTATCGCCAGAGCGACGTCGACACCTTCAATGGTGACGGCAGCGAATTCGACGAATGCGAGGAATTCCTCGGCGCCGGCGATCCCAATGCGGCAAACCTCTGTGAGGAACCCGAGGAGCCGGACGCCATGGCCGAGGTGGTGGAACAGCCCAACGGCGATCCGATCCCGGCCGGACCGGCCACTCTGGGCGGCACCCAGAACACCTCCAGCACCCGGCAGGACGGGTACGGCGTCAACCTGCAGTTGCGCACCCCGGGGCTGATCGGCGGCGAACTGACCACCGGCCTGACCTACGACGCTGGCGACAGCGACTTCGCCTCACAACAGGAAGTCGCCCGACTGACCGCCGAACGCGGCACCGTGGGCAGCGGTTTCTTCGTGGGCGAATCGTTCACCCGGGTCAACGTGGAAAACGACAACATCGGCGCATTCTTCATGCATCGCGCTCCGCTGACGCCGGATCTCGAATGGACCCTGGGCGGGCGCTTCAATCGCACCAACATCACGCTCAATGATCAGACCCCGGCCTTTGCCACCGAACCCGGCAACAGCCTGGATGGCGATCATCATTTCTCCCGCCTGAACATGACCACCGGCATGGCCTGGGCGGTATCCCGCCAGCTGACCTTCTTCAGCAGCGTCGGTCAGTCCTCGCGGGCACCCTCCCCGCTGGAACTGACCTGCGCCAATCCCGATGCCCCCTGCCGTCTGCCCAACGGCTTCGTGGATGATCCGCCGCTGGAACAGGTAGTGGCCACCACCGTCGAAATCGGCGCCCGCGGCGGTACCCGCCATCTGGGCTGGCGCTCGGCAGTATTCCATGCCGTCAACGAGGACGACATCATCTTCATTTCCGCGGGCAATCGCTTCGAGGGCTTTTTCGACAACGTGGGCGACACCCGCCGCCAGGGCGTGGAGCTGGGACTGGACTGGCAGGCGATGCCGCGGCTGCGGCTGACCGCCGACTACACCTTCGTCCAGGCCGAGTTCCGCGACAGCTTCCGGGTGAACTCGCCCAACCATCCCAATCGCGAGCCCGATCCGGACAACCCGGGCGAAACCCGGGCGGCGGGAAGCGCCCAGCAGGTCAACTCGGGCGACCGGCTGCCGCTGGTGCCGGAACACATATTCAAGCTGGGCGCCGACTGGAATGCCACCGAACAGCTGCGGCTGGGGTTGGACGTGGTCGGCAACAGCGACCAGATCTTCCGCGGCGACGAGTCCAACACCGACAGCGAACAGATCGGCGGTTACGCCATCGTCAATCTCCACGGCGAACTGGCGGTTACCAACGCCGTATCGCTGTTCGCCCGGGTCAACAACGTGTTCGACACTGACTACGAGACCTTCGGGGTGTACGGCGAATCGGACGAGGTCCTGGCCGGCCCGCAGTTCGAGGACGCCTTCCGCTTCATCGGACCGGGGGCACCGCGGGGCATCTGGGGCGGCATCCGGGTGGCCCTGTGATCGCGATTCGAACCCCGGCGATTATCGCCAGAAACCCGACGGACAAGGCGGGCGGCTAAAGCCGGAATTTGTTGCAGCGCGGACTTCGGTCCGCCGCTCCTGCCTGCCCCGGCATGCCCCGGCATGCCGGTCAGGATGATGCCGGTTCTTGCGCCCCGCGCTCGGCCGTCGGCTGGCTAGTGAGATGCAGGATGGTCTGACGGATATCCGGCCCCAGCAGCTGCAGGGCGTGTTCGGCCAGCGTCCGCATGCGCGGATCGATACGCAGGGACCCACCATTGCCGGTGAGCAGTCCGTCGCGCTTGAGCGTTTGCAGATGATTGCGGAACAGCCGCAGATCGAAGAACTCCGGGCTATTGCGGCCGGTGAGGATGGCCATGCGTTCGGCCATAAGCTGACACTGGCGCTCGAAGGCTCCGCGCTCGATGTGGCCGCTGTCGAGGCTGTTGGCCAGCAGCACCGCGGTCATCCCGTAACGCTCCAGCGTTTCGCGCATGATGCGCGCCAGGCCGATCAGGGCCGCGAATTCGCGGGTGCCCACCGCCGGGCGCCGCAGGTCGCCGCTGTGTTCATCCTCGGTCAGCAGACCCACGGTGAGCATGCCGTCGAGCGCGGCTTCCAGTGCCGACGCTACCCCGTCCGCCGGCCAGCGCAGGAACAGTTCCGAGGCCAGTAGCGGGTAGAGCGCCTCGGCGTCACGCAGCACGCCGGCCCGCGAACAGGTTTCCGCATGGGCGAAGAAGTTGGCCAGCAGCGAGGGCAGTGCGAACAGGTGCATCACGTTGTTGCGGGTATAGGTCAACAACACCGCGTCGCGCTCGGCCAGCGTGAGCACGTCACCCCAGGCATGCGGATGACGCTGCAACCGCACCAGCGGCTCGGCCTCGGCCAGCAGCGCGGCCCCGTCCGCCGACGGCAGGCGAACATCCGGGCTGTAGGGACAGGCCCGCGCCAGTGCCAGCAGGGCCTCCACCCCGTGGATCAGCTCGTGCTCGGCCACCGCCTTCTGCGGGCTGCCCAGCAGGATCAGCGACACCAGCCCGGCGGCATTCAGCGAGGCCGCGGCATTGATGCGCACCATCACCGTCTCGGCCACGTCGTCGACGAAACCGGCCAGCCAGTCCGGGCGCGAGGGGCCCGGCACCGCCGGCAGCTCCCGGCGCCAGCCAGGCCGGTGGCGATCCGCCCACTGGTCCAGACGCAGCGGTTCACCGAACGCGATGTGCGCCCGTCCATACTTGCGCGACAGCACCTTGCGGCTGCTGCGCAGCAATCCGCGTACGGATTCACCCTTCTTCGGACGGGTGCCGCTGAGTTCCTCGAAGTAGCTGTTCACCTCCATCACCCGGTCGTAGCCGATATAGACCGGCACCAGCGCCACCGGGCGGTCCGGATGATGCAGCAGGCCGCCGGCCACCATCGCCAGCATGCCGGTCTTGGGCGGCAACAGCCGGCCGGTGCGGCTGCGCCCACCCTCCGGGTAGAACTTCATCGGCTGACCGCGGCCGATGAGCACGTCGACGTAGCTGCGGAAAACCGCGGTGTAGAGCTTGTCGCCCCGGAAACTGCGACGGAGGTAGAACGCCCCGCAACGCCGCAGCAGCCCGCCGACCGGCCAGAAGTCAAGATTGATGCCGGCAGCAATCTGCGGCAGGGCGAAGCCCTCCTGGTAGAGGATGTAGGACACCAGCAGGTAATCCATGTGGCTGCGATGCGAGGGCAGATACACCAGCGACGCGTCGTGGGCGGTATCCCGCAGCCGTTGCAGGTGTGCCACCTCCACTCCGTCGTAGATGCGATGCCACAGCCAGGACAGCACCCGCAGCATGAAGCCGATGGCAATGTTGGAGTAGTCGGCGGCGATCTCGTCGGCGCAGGATCGCGCCCGGGCCCGGATGGCGGCGACGCTGACGTTCTCGGCCCGGGCAGTGCGCTCGATCACCGCCCGCACTTCCGGGTCGGCCAGTACCGAATTGATCACCTGACCGCGATGCGACAGTGTCGGTCCCAGGGTAGCCGCCCGCTGACGGCGGAAATGCACCCGCAGCACCCGGGAAAGCTTGCGCACCGCCACCTCGGGGGCGACGTCGCGCCCGGCGAAGGCACCGTAATCCAGCGGCTGCCCGAAATGCAGCAGGGTGTTTCGGCCCTGGGCCAGGATGATCAGCAGCTTGCGCAGGCGTCCCGGGCGTTCGGTATCCGCGAACAGGATGCGGAACAGCGACGTCTCCTTGACCGGGTTCTGCCCCCAGAAAATGGATACCGGCACGATCTGGATACCGGAGGCCGGGTCGTCCATGCCCTGCTGGATCATGCGCTGCCAGACCGCCCGGCCGCGCCCCGCCGCTTCCGGCAGAGCCAGCACCACCGCGCGGTCATCCGCAGGCAGCCGATGTCGCACCGGATGCGGCCGCGGCAGGCCATGGGCGGCCACCGCCATTTCCAGCGCCAGCCAATCGCTCAGGCCGGTGCCGGCCAACACGTAACAGATGCGCTGCTGGTCATCCAGCGCCAATTCCTTCAGATCGGTGGGCGTCACCCGGGGGCGGACCCAGGCCCGCAGCGGCCAGCGCACGAGGCCCACGAACAGCAGCAGGACGCGACCGAACAACGCACGCATCGCTAGCGATCCGGCTGGCGCACGAGCAGCCGCACCAGGCGCCGGACACCGACGCCGACCGCCCGGGCAATGCGGGCGGGCCAACCGCGATGCTCGGCGCGGCGGCACTCTTCCGCGGTGGCGAGTTCCGGCGCCCAGCGCAGCTTGAGTTTGGCCAGCGCATTGCGATCAGCCTGGCAGAAGGCGCGAAAGACCGCGTTCCATGGCCGGTTCCAGGGTCGGCCGCGATGTACCCTGGCGACGAAGTCCACCAGACAGGGCTGGCCGTCGGCACGCAGCAGGATGTTGCCCGAGCCGCGCAGGTCCCCGTGTGCCACCCCCCGCGCGTGCACGTCAGCAAGCAGTTTTTCCAGTCGATCGTGAGCCGCGGGGGTGGGTTGCGATCGCGACCATTTGGGCGCCGGCAGATACTCGATCAGGATGCCGAGCCCGTCGACCCGCCGGTACACCCGCGGAATGCCCTCAATCCCGGCCAGCCGCTCCAGCGCGCTGGCCTCGCGATAAACGAACAGGGGCGCGAACCAGCGCATCAGCCAGGCGCTGTCGGCGTAATCCTTGAACACCGCCTCAGCCTCGCCCGCGACCACCCGCGTCACGCTCGGCTGAGTGCCGCCGCCATCGCGGAAGCGTTCCCGGGCGTGGGCCTGGAGCTGTTCACGACTGAACGCGACGAGCCGGTCGAAATCGGATGCTGCGCCGTCCCTGCCCGCCACCGGATTCAGTTGCCCGGAACCTCGCGCGGCGGCTTGCCGTCCGCCACCTTGGCCTCACGGTTCTGCAAATAGGCGGTGCGCACGAAGGCGTAGGGGTCAAACGCATTGCGGACGGTCTGCTCGAAGCCCAGCAGGCTGGCACGCAGATCCAGCAGATACAGCACCTGCAGCGTCAGCTGGGTGGCGGTTTCGTCGATGTGGTTGGTGGGGTCGAGAAACCAGTCGACCACGTTGCCGGACAGATCACGCCCGGTACTCGGTCCGAGCAACGGCAGCATCAGGTAGGCCCCCTGCCCCACACCCCAGACGCCCAGGGTCTGGCCGAAATCCTCATCCCGTTCGGGCAGGCCCAGATCGGCGGCCACGTCGAACAGTCCGCCAATGCCCATGGTGCTGTTGATCACGAAGCGGGCGGTGCCGCCCAGGGCGTGGTGAATCTTGCCCTGGAAGCCGTCGTTGGCGGCGGTGACCGGCACCTTGAGGTTGCCCAGCGCATTGCCGATGCCGCGGCGCACCGGGTCGGGCGTGACCTGCTTGTAGCCACGAGCCGCCGGGCTCAGAACGTAGAAATCCAGGGTGTCGTTGAACACATAGACCTGGCGGTTGACCGGCTCGAGCGGATCCCAGGGGTCCTCTGGCGGCGAGTGGGCGCAGCCGGCGCTCAGACCCACGACCAGCATCAGAAACACGCATCTTGTCCGGGCAGTCATAAGGGCCTCTCGTTATAAAATCGGCGCCGCCAGCCGGCGCTGCGCCTACTTGTTGCCACGATAGAATGCGAACAACTCGCCGAAGTCGCGGCTCGGCACGAAATCGAAGGTGCGCTCGAACCGACTGCCGTCGAGCACCACCGCGTACTTGAAGAAGTCCGTCAGATACGCCGGGAAAGAGAACCGGCCCAGCAGGCCCGCCAGAGTGCGCGGCAACACCGGCGGCAGCGAGGGCATGAACAGCCGCCGGCAACCCGCCAGCTCCAGCGCATCCTGATAAGCGACGTAGTCATCCGGCGCCACATTGTAGACACCCGGGCGGTTGCCCTTGAGGGCGGCTACCACCGCGTCGGCCAGATCTTCCACATGAATGAATTGCATCAGCGGCGAGAAACCGCTCAGGCAGGGCGCCACCGACTGGCCCAGCAGCCGGCTGATGGCGTTGGACACGCCCGGGCCGGCCACATTGCAGGGCCGCAGCAGCGTCATGTGCAGCTCCGGATGCTTGTAGAGATAGATGTTGGCGAGGTTCTCCAGTTCCACCGCGTCGATCAGCTGGCGATGCAGATTGGCCGCCTGCAGCGGGAAGTCTTCGTCGATCAGCGACGGGTTGTTCGGCTCGGCCCCGTATACGTGGTAGGTGGACAGCACCGTCACCTGCTCCACCCCGTACTTGAGGGCGAAACGAAACAACCGGTCGGTACCCACCACGTTGGCGGAGAAACGCCGGCCGGCGTTGAGCTGACTCGACTGGATGCGCCCCAGGTGCAGGATGGCGTCGAACTGGTGTTCGCGGAACACGTCCTCGAAGGTGCGCTTGTTGAAATCGACCTCGTAGTCAACGGACTCCGGGTGCATGCTGTGCAGGCCGCGGAAATCCACCCCGATCACGTCGTAGTCGCCGCGCAGGCGGTCCATCACCTGCTTGGCCAGAGCCCCGGCCGCGCCGGTGACCATCACCTTGCCGCGACGGCCGGCGGCCGGGACCGGCCGGCTGGCGGCCGCCGGCTGACGCCGGGCCGGGGCCTTGCGCCGGACACTGTTGCGGGCGGGTTTGTTCTTGCTGTCTGCCATGACGGTTATCGCTGCTGACGGCGGGCGGCCAGCCCCTGCTCGAGCAGATCGCGGATGGCGTCCTTGACCTGTTCGACCCGGCGCTCGACCTCGCCTTCGTTGCGGGCATCGTTGGCAAATTCCATCGGCGCCCCGAAACTGAGCGTGATCTTGGCCGGCAGCGGCAGCAGGGGGGCCAGCGGAAAATAGGGCACGTTGAGCATCTTCGCCAATGGCTTAATGTTGGTCAGCGAAGGCATGGTTTCCTCGGCCCCCACCACCGCCACCGGCACGATCGGCGTCTGATGTTCCATCGCCAGATGCATGAAGCCGTGACCGAAGCGCTGTAGCTGATAGCGCAGCCGATAGGGCTTGCCCGAACCGCGGATTCCCTCCGGAAACACGATAATTGCCTCCTCGCGTTCCAGCATCTTGGCGCAGTTGACGGGGTCGCCGACCACACCGCCGAGCTGATTGATCAGGTTGCCGAGAAACGGCACCGTCGGGAACCAGCGCTCGACCATGGTGCGCGGCAGTCGCGCACCGTTCTCGTTGGTGGCGATGGCATAGGCCATCATCACCCCGTCCAGGGGTAGCTGTCCGCTATGGTTGCCGATCAGCAGCAGGCGGCCGTCGGCGGGGATGTTCTCGAGCCCGCGCGCCTCGACTCGGAAGTAATCCTCGTACAGCCAGCGGATGGCGGAAAAGGCAATCTTGGCGGTATCCAGATTCAGGCCCCAGGGGTCGTACCCGCAGGAACCAACATTCTGGCGCGGCAGCGCGTCGATCATGGCGTCAATTTCCGGCGACACCGCGCGCGGCTTGATGTAGTTGCGGAATCGCATCCGGGTTTCGTCCCCTGCTACTGACCACCCGGCACGGCCGGGCGCAACTGCTATGATCGCCAACCGATCTGGCACTCGAGCTTAGCACGGCATGGCGCAGCCCCCGGAATCCCAGGCGGTCCGACGACTGGCCGTCGACATGATCCACCCGGGCACCTTCCAGGCCCGCCGCCGCTTCTCGGAAACCGCCCTGGCGGAGCTGGCCCACTCCATCGGCGAGTCCGGGGTGGTGCAGCCGGTGGTGGTGCGCACGCGCGGCGACGACAACTACGAGCTGCTGGCCGGCGAGCGCCGCTGGAGGGCCGCTCAGCTGGCCGGCCTGCACGACCTCCCGGCGGTGGTCCGTGACGACCTCACTGACGCCGAAGCCGCCATCCTGGGCCTGATCGAGAACCTGCAGCGGGAATCGCTGGGACCCATGGAAACCGCCCGCGGTCTGGAAAGCCTGTGCCGCGAACACGGCCTCACCCATGACGGCGCAGCCGAACGCATCGGCAAATCACGCGCCTACGTCACCAACTACCTGCGCCTGCTCAAGCTTGAAGTAAGCGTCCAGAGCGCCATCGACGACGGCGAACTGACGCTGGGCCACGCCAAGATCCTGGCCGGCATTCCCCCGGCGGAACAACCAGTGTTTGCCCGCCACGCAGTGCGCCGGCGGCTGTCGGTGCGGGCACTGGAGACCGCCTGGCGACGCTCGCAGGCCCGCGACGACCAGCAGGTGGCCGGGGATGCCGGGGCCAGCCGCGAAATGGCGGAACTGGAGCGGGCCCTGTCCGAGCATCTGGGCAACGCCGTGCACATCCGCTACGACCCCGACCGCCGCAAGGGCGAAGTGCGGGTGACATTCCACGATCTGGACGAATTCGACGGGCTGCTGCAGCGCTGGGGCTTCGCGAAGGAGTGACCCCGACACCGTAAGCGCTCATTCACAGTACAGATTACCGTAGGTCATTTTTTGACGCTATTATCATCCATCCATAAGGCATTGCTTATGATCTGCAGTGGCATAAAAATAGATGCGCAAAGCCAAGTATTATTCCGTTACAGTCAAGCTCCCTTCTGGAAAGCATGCGGCTGTGTTTGGCCACCTCGGCGAGCCCTGTCCCACGCTGACAGAATTCGCCCGAATCAGTCAGCGCCACGTCACTCTAAGCTCCAGCAAGGTCTATCTCGCACACCTTCTCCGCTTCGCTAACTGGCTAGTAGAGTCAGAGAACCTCGACGTCGGCGCCTTAAGACCCTTACCAAAACAGCGTCTTCGACAATTAGTTGAAAATTTCTTGCGGGAAAGCTTTAGCTGCCGCATCCGGGATGGCCTTGGTGGCCGCAAGCTCGTGGTTTCGAGGGCATCCAACCAATCTGGCGTATCCACCGCTCTCGCCGCATTAAAACTGTTTTTCCGCTTGGGCTATAAGCAGGCGTGGGTTAGGTCAGACAACCCCCTCGGCCTAGTCACCATCGGGAACGATCAAAAAACAGCGATCTCCGACTACGAATGCATCCCTTCTTCAAAGGGAAGCATGCCCCAAAAGAGTGGCGTGGTGCCGCCACCGGTGAAACGACACACACTCACTGCCTCGTACTTGGTAGTTCAGGGCAAAGACTGGGTTCCGCAGATACTCGATGATGATGACTTTCCGTCTCGGATTTACTCTGCGGGCGAATCCTATGGGTGGAACTTGCGGGACCGACTGGTTACCCGTTTGCTGTTCGAAAGCGGCGCCCGAGTATCGGAAATTTGCTCACTCACGATAAGTGACTGGTCAATATCCGAATATCGGACTGAAGCCAGTTGCAAGAACAAAGGCTCTGGCAATGTTCGGGATAAGTGGATCCGCTTTAGCCATCAGACAGAGCGACTAATGACTAAATACATAAAGCAGGAACGCGCCTCGCTCTGCAATCAGGATGGCAGCCACCACTATAAGTTTTTAAAAACACTACCCTCTGAAGTTGCAAGAACAACACCGATATTTATAACTCGGCAAAAATCCGGATTAACGGCGGATACATATCGATCAACAACATGGTATCCCCTATGCCGCCATGCCGGCATCAAAGCACGAGTGCATCAAATCCGACATTGGTACGTTACTCGAGCAATCAATTTAATCTATCGAAGCAAGCTGAGCGAAACCGAAAGAGAAAGAAGGATTCAGCATTTAATTAGCTATATGGGCTGGCGTTCCGGCAAGAAAACCATGGAAGCGTATGAGCATTTTTTCAATGCAAGAGAGCATCATGAGTTGCAGGATGAATTGCATCGTGTGTTGAACGCCGTCCACTCAAGACCTGTTGAAGCACAAATTGGGAAGCCATCAAATACGACTGCGGGACTTCATTCCGACACTGAATGGGATTATCTAATGAAGCTAGCGGGTGAATAGACCCATGACAACACCCTTCACCCTTAGCGCGAAAAGAAATAATTACGACCTTGCCGACATGAACGGGCTATCTCCTTATATCTTTGAAGCGCCACAAACCGCTTTCGATTTAAGTCGCAGTAAGAAGTTACCGGGCCTTCACGCGAAGTCGATCACTTACTTGATCAAGCACATCAACGAGCAGCCCTGGGCGGACGCCTTGACGCTATGGGCACTGATTGTTTCCGCTCAGAACGTAGCACCCAGTAGTACCTACTCCACCCTTGGGCTGCTCAGCAAGCGTTTCCGGCTTTTTTTTGGTCACTCCCGATACTTGCCGCGACGGCTGACGTCTATGACAGATTTTCAGCCGGACGAGGTGCTTCCCGCATACGCGAGCGGATTGATCGGGCGGGACTCCGCCCGAACACGAACCGACTTTCTTTGGCGTTATCAAGCCGCCGCAACGAAAATGCACCGCTGGCATCAAGCTTTACCCTTCCACCTGAAACCCAATTACAGGCCGCTTTTACTACCTCTCGCCAACCTAACCTCTACCAAAATTTATTTAACTCAAAATAATCTAGACGCACATACAAGGCAGAAGCGCCGAGAGCACGTCGACGTTGTAATGCCTACATACTCAGAATTGAGGGCAGCAGCGTACCAGCGAACCAATGAGTTACAGCGCCTGCTGGGCATCTATCGCGACAACATTCATCTAGCAGAGAAATCTTTTTATAATTTCCCACCTTCTGTCGCATACGAAGAGCATGGCCGAACTATTCAATTACGCTTTTGGACGTGGCCGGCTTTCGTAATAAGACATAGCAATAAGTTCTCGGAAAAGATTCTTGATTTAGCTTGGGCGGCAGCTGCGGACAACGAATATGGGCAGCCGTTCGTCGAGGTATTACGTGACGAAGATCAGGCCGAGCCACCATTCTGGTTTTACGAACTCGCCGAAGCGGGATTGATCGGAGCTTCCAGAAACCCCAATTCAAATGCGGCCCGCAACCTTCTAAGAGATTGGGGCTATCCGGAGACGGCATTCACCACCACTCATAAGGGCCTCCTTTGCTTGAACAAGCCGACGCTACCCCAAGGAATAGCTGCCTCACGGCTAGCCAAGGCTGCCGACGGAGTATTGCTTGACCCGGAGAGTATGTATTTGAGCGCGCTCTTTGGGTTGTTAGCGCTAAATGTTGTCACGACCACAGGCGCGCGAATGTCGGAAGTTTTACAGGTAGCATTGGATCGAGACAGTCTTGTTCGGCTCAACTTTCGGGCGCCTACTGGCAAAAAAGGCACTACGAAAAAAGAGCGGTACATTCTACGTGTAACGCCC
Organism: Spectribacter hydrogenoxidans; assembly: GCF_031846275.1. Classification (NCBI taxonomy): domain Bacteria; kingdom Pseudomonadati; phylum Pseudomonadota; class Gammaproteobacteria; order Salinisphaerales; family Salinisphaeraceae; genus Spectribacter; species Spectribacter hydrogenoxidans. The sequence goes on along the minus strand of NZ_JAVRIB010000013.1, from coordinate 49,952 downwards.
AAAGGCGCTAAGTCAGACGAGAAAGCCGATTACTTCATAGGGGACGATACAAAAAAATTGCTATACCGCGTTGCGAGAGCTTTAGCAGAAAATTATGAACTCCCAGCAGGGCAACCGTTGCCCGTAGTCCCTTTCTCAACATATTCCAGTCGATTTTCAGATTTTCTTCCAAGGCGCTATGTTTTCCAGCTACACGGCAGGCACTTGTCGCCGAGCACACTTCAATCTTGCTTGCGATTTATAACTCATGGATGCAGCGGCCGAGCCGTAGACGGCAGCGCAGTCAACATAACCGCCCACCTGCTTCGCCACGTTTTCGCGACTCATGCTGTACAGGTAGCTAAAATGCCTGTAGATGTCGTCGCGGAGCTACTCCACCAAAAAAATGTGGATGTGACCAAGTACTATTCAGGGCCCACGCGCTCGATGGTCGCGCAATCTGCCGACGAGTACTTGTCCAGTGTCGCCCTTGATCTGGATGTCGAAGAGAAGCTAACTCGCTCACCCGCTGAGCTTCAGGAATTGTATCAAGAAGCCCAGGGTAAAGCAGGCACCCTCAGCGAGGTCATCGGGGGAGTCTGTGTGAGCCACGGCTACTGCCAAACAAAGTTCGAGTGCATTGGTTGCGCAGGCAAAGTCCCCGACCCCACGAAGCGCTCGCAAGTCATTAGAAAACTGGACTGGGCAAAGGGTGAGGTCGGCTATGCTACCAACGAAGGCCTATTGCCGGAGGCAGCACGGATGCGACGCCTAGTAGAAGACTGCAAGCTAGAATTACGAGAGATGGATCTGATGGAGGAATGCGAATCGGATGAGAAAAATGAGCAACCTTCCATTAGCATCGATTATCGAACATGAAAGCCAGCAATACACAACAAAAGCCCTGGCTCACACCGATTTACCAGGCAAAGCGCGAGCGGACGGTTAGATTGGTCCGGCTCGCCATAGAGGAATTACAAAAGAAAAAACAACGCGTCACCCTGGCTGCGATCTGCTCGACATCAAAACATTTAGACAGTGAGCATAAAGGGATTAGTCAGTCAGCGATCATTACCAATGAAGATGCGCGACGTCTATTCGATCAAGCGAAGCACATTGGCCGCGTAAACAATCGTCGAGCGCGTAAAAGTGTATCTCGATCGAATCTGGCTCGCTTAGCAGTTGGACGAGATACCCCTGCCGCAAGGAGGCGGCTATTACGTCTGACGAAGAATGAGCTTGTGGATCGTTTAACGTTTATCGAATTAGAATATGCCGATTTACATGATCGCTACGCTCGACTAAGCCTAGGCTTGGTTGGAGAGCCAACACTTAGCGAAGACGGGTAGATAACGCCCTCCACAGGATCGGGGGACAAATTATGGGACAGGCTGTGGATAAATCCCGTCAGGCACAGCCGAGACGCCCCTCCGAGCCTAATTGGTCAGAAAATACACAGCATACTCCTGCCGTTCCTTGTGGATACGGAAGCCCGCAAGTGCAATCTGCTTATTTGTGAACGCAAATGGATTTGCGTAGTCTACCTTCGCAATGACTAGGGCCGTACGCCACTCTCGAAGCTATTTAAACGCTGTTCACTGGCTGGCAGCGTTCATGCTTGGCGTAAGCGCAATTGCTTGGGCTTGGCATGTGGACATACCGATTGCCACCGATGAAGCCGCGCAGGTTGCCAACGGCCATGCGCACGAAGATAACGGTGACGTGGTGGATCGCTGCGACCATTGCTGTCACGCCGGGGCCCATCTGGTGGCCTTGGCCCCCTCATTATTTGACGCCGATTTCGAGTCGACGACAGATCATCGTAGAACGAGCAATCCGGCGCTGACTACGCTCCAGACCGACCCGCCCTTCATACCTCCCATAGCCTGAGTCCCTTCGCGTCAATCGCGCGGGCTGATGCCTGCGCGCCTTTCCAAGCGATGAGGACTCGCAATGCGATTTTTCCTGTTGATCGGCGTGGCCGGACTCTGTCTGCCAGCCGGCGGCCATGCGGCTGAACGCGAACAACTGCCGCAGCCGTTAACCTTGAATCAGGCCCTGTCCTGGGCCGGCCAATACAACCCCACTTTGCGCGGTGCTCGCATCGAGCTTCGTCGCAGCGAGGGCGTGCTCGAGCACGCCGACGTGGCGGTGCCTTCCAATCCGCAACTGCAACTTGGCACAGCCGAGCGCGAAGGGCCCAGCGGCGCCACGTCGACGGACATCGATATCCGCCTATCCCAGACTTTCTGGATTGCAGGCCAGGGCGGTTTACGCGAGGACGCTGCGAAATCCCGCCTGTCGGGCGCGCAGTCGCGGCTGGATTTTCTCGGCAGCGCGACGTTCGCGCGGGTGCGCGCGGCTTTTTTACAGGCCTTGGTGGCCGAACGGGCGGTGGCTACCGCCGAGGACGTGCTGCAGGTCAACCGCGATCTGGAAAACTACGCTAAGCGTCGCCTGGAGGCCGGCAAGGCCACACGGCTGGAAGCCAACACCGCCCGCATCGGGCTGGGCCGCAGCCAAGCCCTGCTCGCGCAGGCCGAGAACCGACAGGCCCAGGCACGTCTGCAGTTGGCTGAGTTGCTCGCCGTCGACCCCGCAAAGTCGATTTCCCTGCAGGGCCGGCTAAACCCGGCGCCTCTAGAGCTGCCGAGTCAGGCGCAATTGCTGCAACGCGCGATTGCCAGACGTGGCGATCTGGCCGCTGCGGCAAGGGAAGTCAGCGCCTCGCAGGAGGAACTCAAGCTCGCGCATCGTCAGATCGTGCCCAACCTCACGGTGTTCGGCTTTTACGGTGAGGAGGAGACGAACGAGATAACCGGCGGCGGTGTGTCCTTCGAGCTGCCGCTACTGCACCGCTTTGGCGGCGAGCGCAAGCAGGCCCAGGCGGAGCTGGACGCCGCGCGTCTGGAGCGCGACGTCCTTCAACTGACCGTACGCAGCCAGGTGCTTTCCGCCGTAGCCGACTACGAGGCCGCGCGCCAGCGGGTCGCTGCACTGTCCGACGAAGTGGTCGATGCCGCCCGGCAGAACTTCGAACTGACTCAGCGTGCCTTCGAAGCCGGCGAACTCGGCGCCCCGGCCCTGACCGCCGCGCAGGACACACTGATCAACACCCGCCGCGACTATCTCGATGCACTGGAAGCGTTGGTTAACGCCGGCACCGATCTGGAACGTGCCACCGGAGGTCTGGTGGTGATGAGCAATACGAGCGCGGCCAATTCCGGCCCGCGGAAATAGACATCTCCCGGAGACTCAGATGCCAAACGTTCATTGGTTGAGAATTTTCTGCCTGCTCGCGGTAGCGACACCGCTTGCCGCCTGCAATCCGCTATCCGGTGACTCGGCAAATGCCGCCGACACCGGCAAGCAGCCGACATCCGATCATCAAGATGAAGGCCAGAATCACGGCAACTCGGAACACGAGGGCGAGCATGAAGGCGAACACACCGGGCAGACATCCGGCGATTCGCATGAGGAAGAGGGCGGTGGACACGACGAGCATGCCGGCGACAAGCGCCGCATCCATCTGACGTCGGATCAGCGCCAGCAGCTCGATCTGAAAATCAGTGCAGCCGGGGCCGGTTCGGCCACCGCCGTGGTGCAGGCGCCGGCTACCGCGCGCTTCGACGCCGACCGGGTCGCCCGGGTCGGTCCCCGCCTTGAGGCCAAGGTGGTCGAGGTCACGAAGGATCTCGGCGACACCGTTGCCGCCGGCGACACCGTCGCGATACTCGATTCGGTGGAACTCGGGCGAGCCAAGGCAAGCTACCTGACGGCACAAGCCCGTTTCGGCGCGGCACTCTCGGAATATCAGCGCGACAAGAAGCTGGCCGAGGACCAGATCACCAGCGAGGCCGAGCTGCTCGAATCGCGCGCCGACTACCAGCAGGCCAAGGCGGAACGCGATGCCGCCCGCGCCGAGCTGCGCCTGTACGGGCTCGACGACGGGGACATCGGCGCGATTTCAGTGGGCGGCGAACAGCCGCTGTCGCGTTATCAGCTGACCGCGCCCCTTGCCGGCACCATCCAGCGTCGGGACCTGGTGCCGGGGCAGACCGTATCCGCTCAGCAGACGCCTATCCACATCGTCAACAACGAAACCATGTGGGTAATGATCGAGGCGTTCGAGAAAGACCTGCCGCGGCTGGGCCTGGGCCAACAGGTGACACTGAGCGTGCGGGCGCTGCCCAACCAGACGTTTGAGGGCAAGACTGACTGGGTCTCACGCGAGCTGGACGAGCAATCACGCACGGTACGGGTACGCGCCGTGGTGCCCAACGACGACGGCAACCTGCGCGCCGGCATGTTCGGCACCGCCCGCATTCAGACCGATGCCGAGCAGCGCTTTGCGCTGGTGCCGGTCGACGCGGTCCAGACCGTCGAGGATGACTCGGTGGTATTCGTGCCCGGTGACGAGGATGGCGCTTTCAGGGCCGTCACGGTGACAACCGGTGACGAGGGCGGTGGTCAGGTGGAAATCCGCAGCGGACTCGCCGCGGGCGACCGGGTCGTTACCACCGGTGCCTTCGACCTCAAGTCCGCATTGACCGCCTCCGGCCGTAGCGCCGCGCACAGCCACTAATCTGGCAGGGAGCACATCATGATCGACGGACTCGTCCGTTACGCACTCAACAACCGCCTGCTGGTACTGGTCGCCGTCGCCGGCCTTGCCCTGGGCGGCTATCTGTCGCTCAAGCAACTGCCGGTGGATGCCTTCCCGGACGCTACGCCGACGCTGGTGCAGATCTATACCGCCAGCGAAGGCCTGTCGCCGGTGGATGTGGAGACGCTGATCTCCTATCCCATCGAGATCAGCATGTACGGCCTGCCGCAACTCGAGAAGGTGCAATCCACCTCGATATTCGGGCTGTCCCGGGTGGACGTTTATTTCGAGGACGGCACCGACATCTACTTTGCCCGGCGACTGGTGCTGGAGCGCCTGGCCGAGGCCCGCCGCGGTATTCCGCCGGGGTTGGGCGAGCCGCAACTCGGCCCGATCACCACCGGACTGGGCCGCATCATGCAGTACACCCTGGAAGGCGAGAACTACTCGCTGATGGAAAAGCGCACCTTTCAGGACTGGATAGTCAAGCCTCAGTTGCGCACGGTGCCGGGCGTGACCGGGGTGCTGTCCATCGGCGGATACGAGAAGCAATACCAGGTAAAGCTTGATCAGAATGCCCTGCTGGCGCGTGACCTGAGCGTGGCCGACGTGCGCGAGGCCCTGGCCGCCAACAACCGCAATGTGGGCGCATCGTTCATCAACCGCGGCGGCGAGGAGTACATCATCCGCGGCTACGGCTGGGTCGATTCCGGTGAGGCGGGGCTGGACGACCTGCGCGGCATCATCGTGGCCGAGCGCAACGGCAATCCGGTCTATGTTGGCGATATCGCGGAAGTGGGTTTCGGCGCCGCCATTCGGCGCGGCGCGCAGGTGGCCAACGGTGAAGAATCCGCCGGCGGCTATGTGTTCAAGTTGATCGACACCAATACGCAAAAAGTTCTCGCAGACGTCGAGGCGAAGGTCGCCGAAATCAATAAGTCTCTACCGGAAGGCTTACAAATATCGCCTTTCTATTCGCAGGGCAGTCTGGTTGAGCAAGCCATCGGCACGGTGCAGGGCGCTTTGTTAACAGGCTCACTGCTGGTGCTGGTGGTGTTGTACTTGTTCATGGGAAATCTGCGCTCGACCCTGATCGTGGTCGCGAGCCTGCCGCTCTCCGTTCTGGTCGCGTTCATTGCGATGAATATCGTCGGCCTATCCGCCAACCTGATGAGCCTCGGTGGCCTAGCCATTGCCATCGGCATGGTGGTAGACGGCTCGGTGGTCATTACCGAGAACATCTTTCGCCACCTAGAAACGCGATCCGCTCAAAACGTTTCCATGCTGCGCCTGGTCAGCGAGGCCTCGCGAGAGGTCGCACGGCCGATTGTGTTCGCGGTAAGCATCATCATCATCGTATTCCTGCCGCTGTTCACACTCCAGGGCGTGGAGGGAAAGCTCTTCTCGCCCATGGCCTACACCATCAGTTTTGCGTTGTTCGGCGCCTTGATTGTGGCGCTGACGCTGGCGCCGGTCATGGTCTCACTGTTGTTCAAAAAGGGGAGCGCGCACGGCGAGCCTAGGCTCGTGGGCTGGATCAAGGCAGGCTACCGGCCGATTCGCGATGCCGCGCTGCAATTTCCGGCGTTGGTGCTCGGCGTCACGGTGGTCCTGTTCAGCGCCAGCGTGCTGACCTTTCCAAGTTTGGGTACGGAATTCGTACCCACCCTGCGCGAGGGCACCATGATGGTTAGGTCCACCCTGCCAGCGGGTGCCAGTCTCGAGTCGGCCATTGAATACGGTAAGCGCATTCAGTCCGTAATCAAAGGCTTTCCCGAAGTAACCGGCACATACTCCCGGATCGGGCGCGCCGAGGTTGGCGGTGACCCCGAACCAGTCAACGTGGTCGCCACGGTCATTACTCTGAAACCCCTGGGCAAATGGAAATCAGGCCGAGATTACGAAGAACTGCAGTCGGCCATGGCCGAGCGGGTTTCGGCACAGATTCCGGGCTTAGCAAATAACTTCTCCCAGCCGATTCAGCTGCGCACCGACGAGCTTCTGTCCGGCGTACAAGCCCAGCTTGTCGCATCCATCTTTGGTGAAGACCTGGACAAGCTCTCCGAGGTGGGCGATCAGGTCGAAGCGCTGGCAAAGAACGTACCCGGTGCCACCGATGTGCGCAAGCAGCAGCAGGGTGGCAAGCGCCAGATAGTGGTCAAGCCGGACCGCGACGCTCTGTCACGCTACGGCATTTCCGTGGATAAGGTGATGGATACGCTTTCGGTAGGCGTCGGCGGCGATTCAGTCGGGCTGGTATTCGACGGCATTCGCCGCTTCGACATCTTCCTGCGGCTGCAGGAGGACCAGCGGGAGCGCCTGGATGTAATCCGGCAACTACCGTTGCAAACCACCGACGGTGCCACGATTCCGCTGTCGCGCGTGGCCGACGTGTCGATCTACACCGGGCCCAAGAAGATATCGCGCTCGAATGCCAGCCGCCGCATTTACGTGCAAATGAATGTGCGGGGACGTGACATGGGCGGCGTTGTCCAAGACTTACGTCAGCGCATTGCTGAAGAAATCGACATGCCGCCGGGCTATTTTGTTGAGTTCGGCGGCCAGTTCGAGAATCAGGAACGCGCGATGAAAAGGCTCACCCTGGTAGTGCCCACCACGCTGGGACTGATCTTTCTGCTGTTGTTTAGTGCTTTTAATAGTCTGCGCTACGCGACTCTAATTTTTCTCAACGTGCCTTTTGCAATAACCGGCGGCATCTTTGCACTCTGGATATCCGGACTCTATGTCTCGGTACCTGCAGCCGTTGGCTTCATCGCAGTATTCGGCGTAGCGGTGCTCAACGGCGTGGTTCTCGTCGAATACATCAACCAGCTTCGCAATGAGGGTATGGAGATGGAGGAGGCAGTTCGCACGGGCGCTGAACATCGCTTGCGGCCGGTATTGATGACTGCATTAACCAGCATTCTGGGCTTGCTGCCACTGCTCCTGGCCAATGGCATCGGCGCCAACGTGCAACGGCCGCTCGCCGCGGTGGTGGTTGGCGGACTCATTACATCCACTTTGCTGACATTGCTCGTGCTGCCGGCGGTTTATAAGTGGTTCGCCGAGCCGCGGCGTGAAGTCGAAATTTAAGGAGGGCAGGATCATGCAGGAAATTAAAGCTTATGTCCGGAAGAACATGCTTGATGCGGTACTTGACAGCCTCAACACGATCGAAGGTCTGCCGGGTATCGCGATCGTCGATGTCCAAGGCTTCGGGCACCACGCCGCAAAAGATGCCCCCCTGACCAAAACAGACATGGCCAAGCTGGAAATCGACGTGCCGGATGAGTTGGTCGCGCCCGTGGTAGAAACCATTCTTGCACAGGCCCGCACCGGGGAGGGCCATCCCGGCGACGGCAAGGTGTTCGTTACCGAGCTGCGCGAAGCCATCCGCATAGCTGACGGCGCGCGTGGCGATATGGCGGTACTGCGATGAGTGGAATCAATTACCGGTGGCACCTTCCGGCGTCGTTACTCAGCGCCATCTTCCGGCTGGCGGCGTGCTCGGTGGGGCAGGCGGCGCACATCTCCTTTCTGCCCATCCGGAAAGCAACTCTCTGCGGGCGATCCCAACGCCGCAAGAATGGAAGCAGCGGGGGAGTGGCGTGACGATACTGCCCCGCATTTCGGCAATGACCGCCAACATCACCTGTCACGTTATCGGCAAGTGTCGGTTTGGCCGCGACATAGATCAGTACAACGACGAACGCCTTGCTTTTCTTTGCAAAAATGATTGCGTCGTCGTAACCAGCTAATGCAGTTATCACCGAATACAAGGCAAAGCCTGGCTGGTCGTTTGGCGTATCCACTGCGCCAATTTGCTGCCTACGAGCCCTCCAGCGGTATCTTGTTGGTGGCGACCGCCATGGCAGCGCTTGCCTGGGCCAATGTCGAAGCCTTGCCCAGTTACGCCGGCTTCTGGAATACGGAACTGGCGATTCGTCTCGGCGACTGGTCCTTATCGTTGTCGGTGCATGATTGGATCGACGATGCGGTGATGACGGTCTTTTTCTTGCAGATCAGCCTGGAAGTTAAGCACGAGTTCGCCCGGGGGTCCCTGTCTTCTTGGCATACCGCGGTGCTGCCGCTGGCCGCGGCTGTGGGCGGCATGTTGGTGCCGGTAGCGATCTACTTGGCGTTCAACGCGAAGGGCGACGCGGCGACAGGCTGGGCGGTGCCTATGGCGACGGATGTGGCCTTCGCCATTGCGTTATTGAGTTTGTTGGGGCGGCGGGTGCCCGTCGGGCTGCGGGCACTTCTATTGGCATTGGCCGTGATCGACGATATCGGCACCATCCTCGTGATCGCGTTGTTCTACAGCAGCAAGATTGCTGCCGGCCCGTTGCTTGCCGCGGGCGGAGGTCTACTGCTGGTTTGGGGGATGCGATCGGCGGGGGTTCGGAGCTTCCTCCCGTACTGGCTAGCGGGCGCGGCAATCTGGCTGGCGATGGAAAAATCCGGCGTTCATCCCACGGTTGCGGGTGTACTGCTGGGTTTGATGACGCCGTTGTCGGTGCCTCGGCACAGGAAGGGACGAAGCCGAGAAGCGGCTGCGCGTATTCCGCACCTACTCCGCAGCCAGGATACGCCGAATTGGCGCCTGAAACGTGAGCTGGCAACCGCTGAGCGCGGGGCGTTGGCACCGTTGGATATCTTGCGTTACCAACTCGAGCCCTGGGTGCTCTACCTGATCATGCCGCTGTTCGCGCTGGCCAATGCCGGTGTTGAACTGGGAGCTGCCGATTTATCTGCTGATGGCAATTTCAGGATATTCGCCGGCGTCGCGCTCGGGTTGCTGGTGGGCAAACCGCTGGGAATCTTGGCCTTCGCCTGGCTGGCCAAGCAACTGGTTAATGCCAGCTTGCCGGCTGGCGTTTCCTGGCCGGCGATGGTTGGCCTGGGCTTGCTAGCAGGTGTCGGCTTCACGGTAGCCTTGTTCCTGACCAGCCTCGCATTTCCCGGGCAGTCGGCTGCTGTCGTGGCACGGCTTGGAATCCTGGCCGGCTCCCTTGCAGCAGCCGTTATCGGATTAGCTATTCTGTGGTGGACACTCCGCGTGCAAAGCCAGCCAGGTTCTGTCAGGGGCGATCGCACATCGACAACAGACTCCAATAACCATCGGAACGAGGAATTGGAGGCTTGAATTGGCATGGTCCAAAGTCGAATTTCGCACCCAGTACACCTGACTGTTCGTCGACAGGGCACGGTTTAGCGTGACCCGCCCGCCAACAGGATTCAGACGCCCGTATTTGCCGCAGCCCTGGAGTTGAACATGCGTAGTCGTATTCTTTCGCTGTTCGTTTGATACGTCGCAAGAAAGCTCGGCGGCAAGACCGTGATGGGCTCGTCCTCACGGGGCGGGGCCAGGGGTTTAAAAGGCCTAATCCGCCTGTGCCGTGGCGGCCATAATGTATCCATAGCGGTCGATGGTCCCCGCGGTCCGCGCCATCAGGTCAAGCCGGGCGTGTTCCCAATTGCCCGTTTGAGCGGCGGCGTAATCGTGCCGGTTGGGATCGCCTGCAGCCATCGTCATGTCTTCAAGAATTCCTAGAACCGGGCCGTGTTGCCTTGGCCGTTTGCCAAGGTGGTCATATGTTTCGGCTAAGCGCAATGGGCGGATGCTGAGCGTGATCGGGACGCTGACAAGCTTGTTGCCGATAAATTGAAACGACAAAAGGATCTCGCAGCCGATAGTGCTGAAGCCGCATGTTTCGGGGCTTGGCAGCGCGATGAATGAAATCGGCGCGATCCTTCATAGACGTGATTCGCCGCGGTGCAGCTTGATTACACATGAAACTGCACCTGTACAACTGGTATCGAGCACGCCCTGGCGATCTCTGGTCCTCGCCGCGCTCATAGCCGGGCATCGAGGACGTCGTCGATATCTGCCTTGAACGTATCGGGGTCAAGCGCTGGTAGCCGCTGCCAGCGGGCCAGCAGCGTCGTAGCCGGCAATGGGGCGCGCGCCAGGGGGCTGAGTTGGGTGATCGGCTCGCCGTTGCGAGTGACGGTCAATACTTCGCCTTGACTGACTCGCGCCAACACCTGTCCGCCCTGGTTGCGCAACTCTCGAATGGTGACATCGCGGTTCATGCCTTGAATGCATCACTCGTGAGACGCACCGACAATACCGAGTCTTCGGGCGCGGCTCGAGCGCAGCACGCTTGATGCACTAAGGGATTGTCGAGCCGGCCACCAATTCGTGACCCATGCCGCGGGCACCGCTGGATTTCCAACGTGACGTGGATCAAGCTGGGTAGTGTCTCCTGCAAGCGGGCTCGGTAGTGCTCCGGGGTCTTCGGGTCATCCGCCACCAGGGCAACGATGGCGGCGTGGATACCAGGTCCGATGGACCAAACGTGCAGGTCGCTGATGCGTTCGTCGGCGCGGACGCGGTCCTGGCCGAAGGCATGGCCATGTTGCCAGGCTTCGATGTTTTGCCTATGCATGATTGCCCGCCCCGTTTTGTGTTGTCGGCCCGCCCTGCACAATGGCGCCGAAGCGCGAATACAGCGCCGGCACCACCAGCATGTTCAGTGCGGTGGAGGACAGCAGGCCGAACAGGATCACCAGAGCCATGGGCGCCTGGATTTCGCTGCCGGGCTTGCCTAGGCTCAGCGCCAGCGGCACCAGCGCCAAGCCCGTGGCCAGAGCGGTCATCAGGATCGGGGCTAGCCGCTCGTGGGCGCCGCGACGGATGGCGTCCAGCGGCGTGGTTTCCGCGCCGGAGGCATATAGCCGCTGGATATGATCGACCATGATCACACCGTTGCGGGTGGCGATACCGAACAGGGTAATAAAGCCGATGATGGCGGCGATGGAAACCACCCCGCCAGCTAGGTAAACGCCAACCACACCACCGATCAGCGCCAGCGGCAGGTTGAGCATGACCAGCAGCGCATCGCGCGCGGAGGCCAGCGCCACCATGAGCAGAAGGAAGATGCCCAGGATGACCACGATGCTCAGAACCAGCAGCGTGCGGGTAGCCTCCTCGGCGCTTTCGAACTGACCACCGTATTCGATGTGGTAACCGGTGGGCAGATTCAGTTCGGTCTCAAGCTTGGTGCGGATGTCACCCACCACGCTGACCAGGTCGCGGCCGGCCACGTTGGCCGCCACCACCCGCTGGCGTTGCACGTTTTCGCGACTGATGTTGTTGGCGCCACGCTCTTTGCGTATATCCGCCAACGCGTGTAGTGGCACCCGCGCGCCTGATTCGGTGGTAATCAGCGTGGCGCGGATGGCGTCCAGGTCCTGCTTGAAGCGTGGCGGGTAGCGCACCACCAGGTCGAACGCGGCCTGGCCTTCCAGGATTTGCGAGACCTCATTGCCATTGAAGGCAGTCTCCAGAAATTCACCCGCCTCACCGACAGTCAGGCCGTAGCGCGCCAGCGCCTGGCGATCCCAGGTCACGTTCAGGAACGGCACTTCGGCGCGGCTGGCCAGCGACACATCCACCGCGCCGGGCACTTGCTTGGTCAGGCCTTCTGCCTGCTTGGCCAGGCGGTCCAGCTCGGCCAAATCATCGCCGAATATCTTGATGGCGATATTGGCCCGGGTGCCGGAGAGCATGTGGTCGATGCGGTGCGAGATCGGCTGGCCGATGATGATGTTGGCGCCGGCGATCGCGCCGAGTTCGTCGCGTAACTCGGCCATCATTGCCGCTTTTCCGCGCTCGGACAGCTCCAGGCTGACGTCGATTTCCGATGCGTAGACGGCTTGCGCGTGGGGGTCGAGTTCGGCGCGCCCGGTACGCCGCGCGGTGGCGACCACCTCCGGGGTGTCGAGCAATACCTTTTCCACCCGCTGGCCGATGGCGTCGGATTTCTCCAGCGACGTGCCCGGCAGCGTGACCACGGAAAGCGTCAGACTGCCTTCGTTGAACTCCGGCAGAAAGGATCGCCCGGCCAGGCCGAGCGCGATGGCGGCCACCACCAGCAGAGCCAGCGCCGCGGCCGCCACCAGCCACCAGAAGCGCAGCGCCGCCTCCAGCAAGGGCCGGTAGCCGCGCTTCAAGGCCGCGATCAGCCGGCTGTCGTGGGCGCCGGACACGGTCTTCGAGCCCGGCAGCAGGCTCAGGCTGAGTACCGGCGTGACGGTTAGCGCCACTACCAAAGATGCGCCCAGGGCCAGCACATAGGCCAGGCCCAGCGGTTGCAGTAGCCGGCCTTGCACGCCGGTCAGGAAAAACAGCGGCACGAACACCAGGACAATGATGAGCGTGGCGAAAACGATGGAGGACTCGATCTCGCGGGTGGCCTCGAACACTACGCGGTGGTTGGACTGGCGCTCGCTAGCGGCCAGAGCCTGGTTCTCGCGCAGGCGGCGTACGATGTTTTCCACCACGATGATGGCGTCGTCCACCAGCGCGCCCAGGGCGATGGCGATGCCGCCCAGGGTCATGGTATTGATGGTCGAACCCGTCGCGCGCAGCACCAGCAGGGTGGCGATGATCGATAGCGGCAACGCCAGCAGCGTGATGGTGGTGGCCCTGCCGCTGAGCAAAAAGATGAACACGATGGCGACCACCAGAATGGCGCCGTCGCGGATGGCCGCGGACAGGTTCTCGATGGCCAGGCCGATGAAATCCGCCTGCCGGAAGGCGTCCGTTTCGATGCGCATGCCTTCCGGCAGCGAGGCCTGGATTTCTTCGATGGCCGTATCCAGCCGCTCGGTCAGTTCCAGGGTATTGGCCTCGGGCTGTTTCTGGATCCCCAGGATGACCGCGTCCTGGCCGTTGTAGCTGCCGGTGCCACGCCGCGGCGCCGGGCCGATTTTCACAGAACCCAGGTCGCTGACCTTGACCGGCACGCCGTCACGCCGGGCTACCACGGTTTGCGCGATGTCCTCGATGTTTTCCACCCGGCCGCGGCCGTGGATCAGGAATTCCTGATCGTTTTCGGCGTAAAAGCCGCCGCCGGCGCTCTGATTGGTCGCACCCACGGCGTCGATCACTTTTTGGACAGCGATTCCATAGGCGGACAAACGCTCGGGCCGAAGCTGCACCTGGTATTGCTTGGTCAGCCCGCCGGTGGGGATCACCTGGGCCACGCCCCGTACCGCCAGCAGGCGCCGGCGCACCACCCAGTCGGCGGCGGTCTTGAGCGCCATCGGGTCGTGCTGGTCCGAGCGCAAGGCAATGAACATCACCTCGCCCATGATCGAAGTAATCGGCGCGAGCACCGGCGGCGGCACGTCCGGCGGCAACCGGCTGCGCGCGGTTTGCAGCCTCTCGGTGACGATTTGGCGGGCCTTGTAGATGTCGGTGTCCCAGTCGAACTCCACCGTAATCACCGCCAGACCCACCGTAGTATTGGAGCGCACCCGGCGCACCCCGGCGGCGCCGTTCATCGCGGTCTCTATGGGGAAGGTCACCAGCTTCTCGACTTCCTGCGGCGCCATGCCGTGGACTTCTGCGACGATGGTGACCGCCGGCGCCGTCAGATCGGGAAACACGTCCACCGGTGTTTGGAAGGCCTGCCAGCCGCCCCAGGCCAGCAGCAGGGCCGCGGCGGCCAGCACCAGCACACGGTTGCCCAGTGAGGCGCCAATAATGCGGTCAATCACGAACGACTCCCGGCGTTAATGCGCATGGCCGTGACCGGCCTCGGCCGGCGAGGCCGCGGCCAAACGCAGGTCGTAGGCGCCCGTGGTCACGACGCGTTCGCCGGCCTGCAAGCCGCTCTCCACGGCTACATATTCGGCGCCCCGCAGGCCAAGCCGCACCGCGCGCCGGGTGAAGGTTTCGCCGCCGGTCTGCACGAACACCACTGGCTGGCCGCCGTCGTCGATCACCGCCGAGCGCGGCACCGCCAGTGCCTCGACCGTCTCGCCGGTGTAGACGCGCGCGTCCAGGCCCTGGTTGAGCAGCGGGGTGGTATCGGTTTCGGTGAACTCGAAGATCACCGGTACGGTGCGGCTGACCGGGTCGATCACCCCGCCCGCGGTAATCAGCCGGGCGTTATCACCCACGCGCAGTACCCGGCGCTGGCCGCCCAGTTCGAACCACGCCCCGGTGGGCTGGCGCAGCCGGTCGGCGTCAGCCTCCGGGACGCGCGCCTCCAGCCAGCGCTGGTCGCCGCCGGCGATTTGCATCAGCACCTGGTCGGGAGAGACGAATTCGCCCGGCGCCACCGCAACCGCGACGATGCGTCCGGCGATCGGCGCGATGACGGGCACGCCGGCATCCTCGGCGCCGCCCTGGTACTGGTGCAGGCGCGCTCGCGCGGCGTCGTGTTCGGCGTGGGCCACGGCCGCGGCATTTTCCGCCTCGCGCACGCGGTAGGCAGCTACCGCGCCGTCGTCCAGCAAACCGCGCAGGCGTTCAAGGTTTTCGCGGGCCAGGCGGTATTCGGCCCGGGCGCGCTCCACTGCCAGCCGCAGACTAGACAAGTCCACGCCGCCGGCCAGGCGGGCGCGCAGGGTGCCCAGGCGCTGGCCTTTTTCGACCTCGGTACCGACTACCGGGAACTGCTCGCCGAAGGCCGCGAACAGGCCTTCCGCCGGGGCGCGCACTCGCGCGCTGCGATCGCCCGGCGGACGCAGCTCGGCGGTGGCGTAGACCGAGGCGCGTAGCCGGCGTTGGGCGACCCCCTCGGTACCGAACGTCCCCTGCCATTGCTGTTCTTTCAAATAGCTGATTTCGCCGCCGGCTTCTTCCGGGGATGGCTGCGCGGCATGGGCGTCGGCATAGACCGTGACTTCACCGAGTTCGTGTGTGGTCTCCAGGCCGGGTGCGGCCACCCGCAGACTCAGCCGGTAAATACCGGGCTCGCGCGGGCGCACGGCCGGCGTGAATATGCCCGGCCGCGCCGGGGCCTCCACCACGAAGCGGGCGCGGGTTTTGCCGTTCTGGGTCAATAGCACGCTCAGTGTGCCTTCGCGCACGGGGCTGTAATCGGCCAGCCGGGTCACATGCGCGGCAAAGCGCGAATCCTGTCCGGCAACCAGCACCGGAAACTCCACGAATAATTCGCTTTGCTCGGTGTAGTGGGTGAACACACGCGTGGGTCGCTCGCCATCATGATCGCGATGCTCGGCGTGCTCGCCGCCGTCCTGCGGCGCCCAGCCGCAAGCCGAAAGGCCTAGCAGCAGCGCCAGACTGAGGAGCGCGGGCTTAATGGCTGTGGCCATGGTCGTCGTCGTGCGCGTGGTCGCTCGGGGTTTCGGCAGCCGTGTCGGCGGACGGGTCTTTGTCTTGCTGGGCGGAAGCGGGGCTTTCTTCGTCGCCGTAGTAGGCCTTGGTTTCGGGCGCGGTCTGCTGCTCGCCGTGGGGCTCGTGCGAGGAGCCTTCCGCATGGTCGTGGCCGAGATCTTCGCCCTGCGCGCTGTGGGTATCGCTGCCGCAGGCGGATAACGCCAACAGGGCAGTAGCCAGGGCGATCGGTACTAGCTTGTGAGCATGTTTCATGGTTGCGGTACTCCGTGGGTGAGTGCTTGTAAATCGATATGGGCATCGCGCGCCTGCTTTTGCAGTTTCAGCACGCGTAGCTCGGCCTCCAGGGCGCTTTCGTAGGCGTCGACCACTTCCAGCACGCCGACCTCGGCGCCGCGGTAGCCGGATTCGGCGGCGCGCAGCAGTTTTCGGGTCGAGGCGGCGTTGCTTAGCCGGTAGGCCTCGGTGCTTTCGAGCAGCGCCCGCAGTTGCAGCCAGCGGCCGCGAATGTCGCCGCGCAGTTCGGCCAGGGCCAGGCGATACTCGGCCTCGCTGGCTTGGGCCGCGGCCTTGGCACTGGCGCGTTTGCCCTGATTGCGATCGAACAGCGGGATGCGCATGCTCAGCCCGATGAGGTTACCGTCGAAGCTGCGGCCGAATTCTTCTTGTTCCTTGTAGCCCACGCCGAGGGTGACGTCCGGAATAGCGGCGCGCCCCTCGGCCTGGGCCGTTAACGCACTGGCGCGGGCCTGGGCTTGCAGTTGCTGTAACCGGGGCAGAGCGTCGATGGCGTCGAGCAGGCTATCCAGCGCCGCTGGCGGAGCCGGTGCCAGTTCGCCCGCCAGCCGTTGGGGCGGTACATCGTTCGACGGGTCTCCAAGCAACGCGGTCAGGCGGGCCAGCGAGCGCTCACGCTCGGCCTTCAGCCTGGCCGCGCGCGCGCCGAGCGCGTCGGCGGCGCGTTCCAGCCGGACAACGTCGTATTGTGCCGCCTGTCCGGCTTGTTTCTGCCGGCGAACCCGGTCGACCAGCTCGGCCAGGCGCTCGCGGCGGGCAGCGACGGCCTCAACTTGCCGCTGGCGGTACAGGCTGTCGAAGAATAGCCGCCGCACGCGGGTGCGGATGTCCATGCGGGTGGCGCCGGCGGCAAAACCGGTGGCCTCCAGCCGGGCCTGGGCCGCCTCGCGCCGCAGGCCCCGTTCGCCTGAAACGTCGAATTCCTGATATAGCCAGTAAAAACGCTCGCGCGAGGTGGTTTCGGCCAGATCAGTGCTTTCCTGGGACAGCTCGATCGTTGGGTTGGACCAGAGCCCTGCGGTGGTCAGCTCGCCCTCGGCTTGCTGCCGGCGGCTGTCGAGCAACCGGGTAACGTTGTCGCGTTCCAGCGCGCGTTTTTCGGCTTGTTCGAGGCTCAGCGTCCCGGCCGCGGCGACCGGCGTCGCCATACTCAGCGCGAAAGCGGCTATCGCCAGCCGCTGTGCGCTGACGTGAATGGGTCTGGTAAAAATCATAAACCGGTGGCGGGGAGCAGATGCTCCATCCAGTGATGTACGGCCGGGCCGGCCAAGGCCAACGCGCCCAAAGCAACGCCGAATACACCCATCAGGGAAAGCGCCGGCGCGGGACCTGAACCGGCGGGCGGGTTGAGCAAGGCACGCACCCGCGCATCCAGTTGACCGACCACCAGATGACAGGCGGGGATCATCAAACGACGCTGGTGCTCTTTTTGCAGGCGCGCGACTCGAATCAGGCAGTCCGCTACGGCCAGCCCGTCTCCGATCTGCCGCGCGACGGACGCGTCGCAGCGCTGTTCCGCCGCAAGCTGCCAGGCCCGCCGGAGGGCGCCGCCGATCATTGGAACATGCAACCTGGACAGGCTGTTGATCAGCGCCGTGGCTAGCATATCGTGACGCCGCACATGGACTTCTTCATGGGCCAGGACGATAGCCAGACTGGATTCGTCCAGTTGCTGTTTGAGTCCCTTGCTGATGTACGTGTGCCCGCGGAATAGACCTGCCGCAAAAGCCAACGGCTCGTTTATGGGCAGGAGAAAATAACGGCCGTCGGCCTGCCCGTCGGCCAAGTGCTGCATCAAGCGCAATCGGTGCTGCGCAGCAATCAGGCGAGCGATCTTGTAGCTGCCGGCGAGCAGCACTGAACCGAGCAACAGCAAAACTGTCAACGTCAACCAGGCTGGTAACGCAATCTGCGGTGCGTGCCACTGACATAGCGCGCCGTGGGTCTCGGGGTGGGCGCTGCAATGGGCCAGCAGCTCGTTACCCGAAAACAGCGAAATAGGCGCTGACATGGATAGCATCAGTGCCAGCGTGGCAATGACGGGACAAAGCAGTAACGCGGTCAACCAGCGCTGCCGCGCCGCGGGCGGGCAGGCACCAATCCAACGCCGGCTGCCGAAATAAAGCAACGCAGCCAGCACAGCCCCGATAGCTATGCCGGCGCAAGCAAGCGCCGCATAGATCGCGATGCTCTCGACGCTGCCCGGTATCGCCAGATCATTCATCCTGGCCAGCCTCCGAGTCACGCTGGCGACGCTGAGCGTCTATCAGCTGTTGCAGGCGCTCCAGATTGGCCGGGTCATCGCGTTCGGCCAACTCCACAAAAGAAGCCATCAATGCACCGCTATCGCGGGCGCCCAACGTGTCCGCGATCTGTCCCATGGTCTGCACCAGTAGCGCTTCGCGCCCGACGATTGGGCTGTAGATATAGGCACGGCTGCGTTTTTCGCGGCTGAGCAATTGTTTGCGGTAGAGTCGCTCTAGCGTGGACTGAACGGTATTCAAACTCCGCCGGCTGTCTTTACCCACCACCTCGTAAACGGCCTTCACTTCGGCCGGACCCGCGTCCCAGAGGCATTCCATGACCTCAAGTTCCAACTCGCCCAAAGGCAGATGAATTTCTTTGCTGCGCATCACGTTACCGATTTACATTGCGGCTCGCAGTGTGCTCATGCGAAAACCGACTGTCAATCGGATTTAGGGCTTGAGTCCATCCATTGCTTTGACGCGAAGCCGTGGTCTTGCGGTTGACCCGCCTGGGGATGATGGTTCATATGTGAACATATCTTCATATATTTATTGAGTCATGCCCGGCATTCATCTGGAACCCGATCAAGCCACCGAACTCGCTGAGGTGTTCCACCTGCTCGGCGAGCCCAACCGTCTGCGGCTGGTATGCAGCTGCCTCGATGAACCGGTCAGCGTGCATGACTTGGCCGAGCAACTGGGAATTTCATCGTCGCTGGTCAGCCACCACCTGCGGTTACTGAAAGCAGCGCGGTTGATGCGCGCGGAGAAACGGGGCCGGCAGGTGTTCTACCAGGCGGCCGATGAGCACGTGCGCCGCATGCTGCGCGATATGACAGATCACCTGGACGAAGAGTAGTCATGGCCTGGAGCAAAGCCGAATTCCGCGAGCAGTACAGCAAGCTGGCAAGCATCTACGACCCCGGCATGTGGCTGTATCGGGCCGTCGGCCTGCGCATCTCCGCCTACCGGCAGGCGGCGGTCGAGGCGTTGCGCTTGCAGCCGGGCGACACCGTGGTCGATCTGGGCTGCGGCACCGGCCTGAATTTACCGTACCTGCATGCGGCAGTGGGCGACTCCGGCCGCATCATCGGTGTCGATCTCACACCCGAGATGCTGGAACGGGCCGAGCACCGCGCACGCAAGGCCGGCTGGACAAACGTGGAATTGGTGGAAGCGGACATGTCCGCATACCGGTATCCGGCAGATGCGCAGGGCCTGCTGGCCACCCTCGCGCTGGCGACCGTGCCGGACTACGACGACATCCTGGCCCGGGCGGCATTGGAGCTGCCCGCCGGCGCGCGCATCGCCAACTTCGAGCTGCAATGGCCCGAACGCTGGCCGACCTGGCTGGCGCGATTCGCCGCATGGCTTAACCGGCCGGCCGGAGTCACCCCGGATATCGTGGATCGCCGGCCCGCCGACGCCATCGCGCGGCACTTCGTTGAGGTCGAGGCCCGAGAAGTCTATTTCGGCGCTGGGATCATTTGTTCGGGTACCGTGCCAAGGAGTTAAACATGTCTGAGCACAATCATAGCCACGGCAGCGGCAAGACGCTGGCGTTCGCACTGGTATTCACCACCGGCTTCGCCATTGTCGAACTGGTGGGCGGCCTGTGGTCGGGCTCCCTGGCGCTGCTCTCCGACGCCGGACACATGCTCACGGACTCCCTGTCCCTGGGCGTGGGCGCTTTCGCCGCCTGGCTGGCGACCAAGCCGGCCTCGCGCAAGCACTCCTTCGGCTTGCAGCGGGCCGAGGTGCTCGGGGCCTTGTTCAACGTCATCTTCATGTTCGCGGTAGTCGCGTATATCGTCTACGAGGCCATCCGCCGCATGGCCGATCCGCCCGAAGTGATCGGCGGCGCGGTATTGCTGATCGGCGGCCTCGGTCTGCTGGTGAACATCACCGTGGCCTGGGTGCTGATGCGCGGCGAGCAGACCATGAACGTGCGCGGTGCGCTGTTGCACGTGATGGGTGATTTGCTCGGTTCGGTCGCGGCGCTGGCCGCCGGTGCAATCATTTATTTGGGCGGACCGCTGATCGTCGACCCGTTGCTGTCGCTGTTCGTCAGCCTGCTGATTCTGGCCTCGGCCGGGCGTTTGCTGCGCGAAGTCACGCGCGTATTGATGGAGGGGGTGCCGCGGGATGTCGATGCCAGCGAGGTCGCCAGCGTACTGATCGAGGTGACGGGCGTGCGTGCCGTGCACGACATGCACATCTGGACCTTGTCATCCAAAACTTATGCGCTGGCCGCGCATGTCGATCTGGACGCCATGGCCGAGTGGCAACAGGCCCTGCCACAGTTGCAAATGTTGCTGCGGGAACGCTTCGATATTACGCATAGCACCTTGCAACCGGAGGACGAGTCGATTCGAAAGACCTGCGACGCAGCGATTAATTGCGGTGCTCCAAACTCAAAGTCGTCATGAATCAAGTTCGATCTGCGCAATATATCAGCGAATTCTCCGTCCCCAAGATGGATTGCCCCTCCGAGGAGGCCATGATCCGAATGGCACTGGATCGAATGACCGGCTTACGTGGCCTCGCATTCGATCTGGGCGAGCATCAGATCCAGGTGCTGCACGACGCGGGCTTGGGCGAAATTGCACCCAAACTCGAACCCTTGGGCCTGGGGGCGCGCCTGCTGCATACGCGAGATGCGGACGACGACGATCTACAAGCGATGCAACAGAGCGGCGAGGCGGATGCGCAGGAGTCCAGCACGCTGAAATTACTGTTAGCCATCAACGGCTTAATGTTCCTCGCCGAATTCGCACTCGGGTGGCTAGCTAAATCCGCCGGCCTGCTCGCCGATTCGCTGGACATGTTCGCCGATGCCTCAGTCTACGGCGTAGCCCTATATGCCGTGGGTCGGCGCATGCAACTGAAAAACCGCGCAGTGCACTTGGCCGGCTGCCTACAACTGCTAATGGCCTTGGGCGTGATCTTTGAGGTTGGCCGCCGATTTATATTCGGCAGCAATCCTGAATCCTTGTTGATGATCACGGTCGGTGCGGCCGCGCTGGCTGCCAACGTAACCTGCCTACTTCTGATTTACCGCCACCGCCACGGCGGCTCGCACATGAAGGCTAGTTGGATATTCTCGGCCAACGATGTGATCGCGAATCTTGGTCTGATGGTCGCCGCAGTGCTGGTGGCCTGGACCGGATCGCGTTATCCGGACTTATTTATCGGCACCATCATTGGTATCGTGGTGTTACATGGCGCCTGGCGGATACTGAAATTACGAAACTGATAACTATGGTCAAGAATAATCTTTACCCAGGCAATTCACGGACGCTTTTTCCTAAAGTGGATGAGTACAACGATAGCCGGCGTAGTCCTGCCGGCGGCGGTCTTCGCTGCCTGATTTGGTGGTGGCTTGCGCCGCGTGGGGCCTCAGCGTGTTTATCCTTTTATCAGCCCATCGGGTTCCGCGCTGAACTCAGTGCTTCAGCGTCTGCGTTGCGGCATAGGACGTAAGTACGGCTCCCTCACTAAACACGCCCGAAGCGGGCACGTAGCTGGTCCCTCTCAGCGTGCAATCCATGCTCTCTGTTTGCGCAAAAATTCACGGCCTTTGGGCCGAGTCTAACAAAAAGTGTGCAATACAAAACATCAATAAAATTATTTTGTTATAGTTCTTTTTCTGCTCTCGCTAAAAAATTCGACTGGATAAGCCTGTGGATAACCGTGGGGAGGCTGGCGCCAGCCACCGTGGGGACGGCGGCGAGAACGGTTTGGGCAGTCTTTAACCAGCGACCGGGCGGCAGCCCAGCAGGATGTCGCGGTGGCGCAGGTCAACCAGGGTCGCCGCACCGCCCTCGATCACCGCATCGGGCTGCGGATGCTGCATTTCCGCGGCGATGACGGCCAGGTGCTCGCGTCCCGATCGCTCGGGCTCAGATTCGATCAGCTGCAGCAGGCGCGCGGTCACCGGGTTGATCTTGAGGAAGTGCACCCGCTCCTCGCGGGTCCGGTCCCGGTAGACCACCAGGCAGGTGGGCTGAGCCGGCGCTTCGGTGGGCGGGTCGGCGGGATCGATATCGTGCACCGGGTACTGATAGGCCAGGTTGTACACCAGCGGCGAGATCATCGGCGCCCCGTCCAGTAGATCGCCGTTGGGATCCACCCCGGCCATATCCGGCTCCACGTCCAGCACGTAGAGCATCATCTCGACCCACTCGTAGTGGGCCAGCTCCAGCATGAACGGGGGATCCACCGGCCTCGGCTGGTGTTCGTTCTGCAAGAACGCCAGAAACTCCTCGGCGGCCTGGAAGAACTGCGGCTTGTGGCAGTGATGGTTGACGAAGAACTCGCGCACCAACGCATGCCAGTCGGCATCCGCGTAATAGGCCCGCAGTACCGGAAAGGCGTTGCTGAAATAGCCTTCCAGATTGTTGTAGACCAGCCGCTTGTACACCGCCATGCGTTCGGCGGCCACGTCATCCGGGGCCGGCGCGCCAGCCGGATTGCGGATGTGGGCGGTGAAATCGTACTGCAGCTGCTGGAAGCGCGGCAGCGAATCGGAACCGAGTACGGCGTTGCTCATGGTCGCTTCAGGTGCCGACCGCGGCGACGCGCGGCTGATGCCGCGCCTGGATGACCTTGATCTGGTCGACTTCCCCGAGCAGCTCGGGCAGCGGCGGCAGATTGAAGTCCCGCTCCAGCAGGGTCGGGAACACGCCGAACCGGGCATAGGCCTTGTCCAGCAGGTCCCACACCGGGTCGATCACGTCGGCCCCGTGGGTGTCCACACACAGGCCCGGCCCCTCTTCATGGTGGCCGGCGATGTGGCAGTAGGCGATCCGGTGTCCCGGAATGGCATCCAGGAACTCGATCGGGTCATAGCCGAAATTCACGCTGTTGACGTAAATGTTGTTCACGTCCAGCAGCAGGTCGCAGTCGGCGCGTTCCAGCACCGCACACACGAAATCGATCTCGCTCATCTGTGCGCCCGGGGTGGCGTAGCAGGACACGTTCTCCACCGCGATGCGTCGTCCCAGAATATCCTGGGCGCGGGCGATGCGGGTGGACACGTAGTCCACGGCCTCCTCGGTGAACGGGATCGGCAGCAGGTCATAGAGCGTGCCATCGTCGCCGCAATAGGACAGATGCTCGGAGTAGTAGCGCACGCCGTGGGTGTCGAGAAAATCCCGCACCTGGCGCAGGAAGGTCTCGTCCAGCGGTGCCGGACCGCCCAGCGACAGCGACAGCCCGTGCGAGACGAATGGATAAGCCTCCGTGAACGCACGGAATTTCTTCGCCCGCGCCCCGCCGATGCCGATCCAGTTCTCCGGAGCGACCTCGAGAAAGTCCAGTTGCGCCGGCGGCTGGTCCGCGAGCGGGCCCATCAGGGCCCGCCGCAGACCCAGACCGGCGCCATGAACGACGTAGTCCTGGGTCGTGGTCATGACGTCAGTCCTTTGGGCAATCAGCCCTTGGCGCCACCGCAGCTACCTTCGCCGCAGTTGCCTTCACCGTCTTTTTCACCGCAATTGCCTTCGCCGTCCTTCTCGCCGCAGTTGCCTTCACCGCAGTTGCCTTCGGCAAGCTGGGTGTAGCTGCTCGGTGCCTTCAGTTCTTCCACCTGGAAGGGATTGCTGTCAGCACTGGCAACACCAGCAAACGAGGACGCCGCGAATGCGGTGCCAAGCGCAATGGCCAACGGCTTGCTATCAAACTTCTTCGCCATGATGAGTTACCTCCTATGGATTGGGGCCTTGCCCCGAGTGGTTCGACACCCGACAGGGGTGCCGTTATCGACATCGTCTTCAAACCATACGACCGCCGGGCGGCCGTTTCCATTACAGCGGCACCGCATCGAGTCAATCTGTTGCGGATACCACATTACTACCGCCCCAGCCGTTCGGCCAACAGCGATTCGAACCCGGCCACGCTGAACTGCGGCAGCGAACAGTGCTGATCGGCACAGTAGAACGCGACGGGTTTTTCGAGATCGGGATAGGTCACGTCCGGGTTGGGCAACACGCCACGGTCCCGGTTCCACCATTCCACCCGGGGATACCGGCCGGGAACCTCCAGGGCGCGGCGGAACAGCCTGCGCGCCTCGGCGCTGTCCGTCCGCGAAACCACCGTGACATGCACCGGGTCAGGGCCTCGCGCTGGTCGGCATCGGGCCGGCGCCCCGGCGATCCGGGGCACGTCATTGGCCGGTTCACGGCCGTCCGCGGCCAGCCAAACCTGCGCCGGCCAGCGCCAGGCCCGGTAGCGGTTGGCCAGATCCGGCATGGCGTCGTGGTTGACCCGCACCGCCACCACCTGCTCGTTGAGCAGTTCCGCCACCGCGGGGTCGCCGAGGGTGTTGCGCTGCATTACATGGCACCAGTGGCACCACACCGCTTCCAGGTACAGATACATCGGCTTGTTCTGAGCCCGCGCCTGCTCGAAGGCGACGTCTGCCCCAACCTGCCAGTCGATCGCGTCATCCGTCTGCGGCGCTGCCCAGGCGGTTGCCCCCAGCAGCAGCATCGCCCCGCTAATTGCCCGCCCGATAGCCATTCCGGCTCCGTGGCATGTGGTAATCCGGTCTACGCGGGAGCCGCCGTGACGGATGCGGCGACCGCAGGGCGGGGGCCCCTCGTCAGTGACCGAAGCCGAAACGCAGACCGGCACCGAACACGGTCTGTTCCACCTCGGTGGTGGCACCGGCGCCTTCGATTTCGGCATCGGTGTAGCGGCTGTGCAGCAGCAGCGCCACCGCCGGGGACAGGCGGTAAAGCAGGTCGAGCGACCAGGACTGGCCATCGAAGTCTGCGCCGTTGCCATCGGTGGCGAAGGCCTTCACCGCGGGCGCGATCTCGAAACCGGCCACGCGGTAACGGGCCCCGAGGGTGGCGCCGGGGCCGTCGAAGATAGCGCCAAGGGTGACGCGCTCGTAACTGGCGCGACCGAACAGATCGAGTTCCCCGGCACCCAGCGCGAACGCCCCGCGCAGGCCCGGGCCCACGCTGTACCAGTCGCCGGCCGCATCCTCGGCCTGGCCGGCAGTGTCCACGTGCAGCGTATCCACCCCGGCCTCGACGAAGGCGAGTTCACCCAGGGCAGCGGAGCCGCGCACCCGCAGGCCGCGATCGATATCGGCTCGTGTCTGCGTGCCACCCTGGCGCGTCTCGACCTCGTCACCGAACAGATAGACGAACTCGACGAAATCGAACGGGTCGGCATCTGCCGGCTGCGCGTCGTCGCCACCACGCGCGATCAGGCCGCGGGGATCGGTGCCGTAGTTCCAGCGCACGCCCAGCAGCCAGCGACGATACTCGATGTCCGAACCGCCGGCGGTCAGCACCGCATCCTCATCCTCGATTTCGCCGGCGCGGTAGCCGGCGGTGAGCATCCACTCGGGCGTCAGCGCCAGCCGCGCCGCCACCTCGATCGATCGGTCTTCCAGAGGCGCTTCGCCGGTGCCGGGGCCGGCGAGACCACCTACCCGGCCAGCTTCTCCGGTCACCGCCAGCTCGAGCCGGTCGGCCAGCAACCAGCGCAGGCCGACGGCCGCACCGTAGCCATCGAACGTGAGACCGGCCACGCTGTCGCGCCGCAGGTCCAACCGCGCCCAGGGAGCTATCACGGTATTGCCGACAGGCAAGTCGACGGTCACCCCGGGCCCGATGGCCAGCCGGTCATAGGCGGCATCGGCCGCACCGAGCTCGACGTCGGCGGCCTCGAATCCGGCCTGGAAGAAGATGTTATCGCCCAGCCCCAGCGACGCATTGATATCCAGGCCATCAGCGTCGGCATCGGGCCCGAAATCGGGCTCCAGCTCGCCGCCAACCAGGGCCTGCGTTTCCAGATAACTCCAGGCGGGACCGTCAGCCGCCACCGGGGCGGCGACGAACATGACAACAAGCAATGCCGGCAGGCGATACATGCGCGAGGACTCCACGCTGGGAACGGTCGCCCGGCGGCAATGCGCCGCCGGACTCAGGGGTTGAGTTCGGGAATGTGCAGCAGCGATTCCTGCTTCGCGTAGAACCGCGCCAGGGCCTTCAGCTGCGCATCGGTCATGCCCTGTACCTGCCCGGCCATGATCGCGTTGTTGCGATCACCGTCACGGTAGGCCTTCAGCGCATGCACGAGATAGCTCTCGTACTGCCCGGCGATGGTGGGGTACATCGGCGTCTGCGACACCCCCGCCTTGCCGTGGCAGCTGGCGCATACCTGGGCCTTTTCCTTGACCCATTCGGCGCCGTGCGGCGGGGCGGGTTCGCCCTCTTCGGCCGCCATGGCGGGAATAGCCGGCGCCAGCGTCGCGGCAACAAAAAACGTCATCAAGTACTTGCGCATCACCGCTACCACCTTGTTCATTCGCCGGGCGATTCGGACAGGTAGGCGGCGATGTCCGCCATGTCCTGATCGGAGAGACTGGACGCCTGCGCATTCATGGTCGGGTGATTCCGCTGACCATCACGGTAGGCCTTGAGGGCCGACTCGATGTAGTCGGCATGCTGTCCACCCAGGCGGGGGACGGCAAACGTCGGATAGACGTTGCTGTAATCCTTGATGCCGTGGCAGCCCATGCAAGTGCTGGCCTTGATCCGCCCGGCCTCGGGGTCCCCCTCCTGCGCCGCAGCCGGCCCCGCGAACCCGACGGCCGCAAGAACGCCAGCGGCGCCGATGCGCCAGATCTTCTTCATTCACCCTCTCCGATTTATGCTGCGCCCGGTCGCGACGCGGGCCTAATGCTGTTCAAAAACGCCGCCCGAGTCAATTCGCGCCGGCACCACCGGCCACGCGGCCGGGGCGCGGCATGACAGTGATCAGGGAGTCCGGTCGTCGCCCGGATCCCGACGGACCGGGTCGGTCACCGTGGCCACACTGGCCGAAAAGTTAAACGGTCCGCTGACGGCTCCGACAGGCAAGTCGCGATCGTCGAACTGCAGCAGCGCCAGTTGGGCGCTGCCGCCATCGGGCCCGGCGCCCCGATCCATCCAGACGCCCACCCGGGGTTCGCCCGGCGCGGCCGCCTGCAGTGGCCCGCACAGCTGCCGGACCCGCTCCGGCAGCAGCGAGGCGGCACCATTGGCCAGCGGTTCGGTCGAGGCCCGCACGTCGATCCAGGTGCGCAGGCGGCGCTCGCCCGCCGGCAACGGCAGTCGCGTGATGCCTTCACGCAGCAGCGCCCCGGCTGCCTTGCGGCCGTACCCGACCAGGCCCGATCCGCGCGGCTGCGAGGCCGCCAGAGCCGTGCGCGGCTGCGATTCGCTGCCGCGGCGCCACCAGCCATCGAACTGCGCCTGCACCCGCAGGCTTTCGCCCCGGGCATGGCGGCTGGCGGTTACCGCCACGCTGGCACGGCAAAGGGGCGCCCCGCCCCAGGGATTGGGCACGGCGAAATCCAGCTGCGTGCGGCGCGGCGCATCGACCAACGCCGGCGGTGCGGCCCGCACACGGCGGGACAGGTTTCGGAATTGACCCCAGAGCGACATAGCGTTCGAATCGGTCGCGGTATTCATCCGGCATTATAAACGGGCATCGCCATGAGCACGCACATCTGTCGACAATTCCGTGTAACCGGCCGGGTACAGGGCGTGTTCTTCCGTGCCAGCGCCCGGCAGGAGGCTAAGCGGCTGGGCCTGACCGGTCACGCGCGCAATGAACCCGACGGCTCGGTAACCGGCCTGATCTGTGGCGATCGGGAGGCAATAGCCGCATTCGAGGCCTGGCTCTGGCAGGGCCCCGATGCCGCACTTGTCAGCCGGGTCGAGCTGAGTGACAGCGATGCGGACCCGCCGACGGATTTCGGAACCGGCTGATCAAAAAAGCCCGGCTCCGGAGGGGGGCCAGAGACCGGGCAGCAGGGCAGGCTAGGAGGAATCGTGCCAGCCGGTTGTCACCGGCTCAGCGAGTAGTCGTTTTTGTTGCGCACTATGATGACGTCAGCCGACTATTTTTCAAATGAATTGTCAGTAACGATCCAATAGCAAACGACTATAATTGCCTGTACAGCTCGGCCCGCAGCCGTTAAGCTCGCGCGGCTTTTTCCCAGCAGGTTCCCATGTCTACTGCCGACCAGGTCGCCAAGCGCCGGACGTTCGCGATCATTTCCCATCCGGACGCGGGCAAGACCACGCTCACGGAGAAGCTGCTGCTGTTCGGCGGCGCGATCCAGCTGGCCGGCACCGTCAAGGGCCGCAAGGCTGCCCGCCATGCCACCTCGGACTGGATGGCGATGGAGCAGCAGCGCGGCATTTCGGTGACCACCTCGGTGATGCAGTTCCCGTACGCCGAACGCATCATGAATCTGCTCGACACCCCGGGCCACGAGGATTTCTCCGAGGACACCTACCGCACGCTCACCGCGGTCGATTCGGCCCTGATGGTGATCGACGCCGCCCGCGGCGTGGAACCGCGCACCATCAAGCTGATGGAGGTCACGCGCCTGCGCACCACCCCCATCTGCACCTTCATCAACAAGCTGGACCGCGACGGCCGGCCGCCGCTGGAGCTGCTCGACGAGATCGAGGACATCCTCAAGATACGCTGCGCGCCGATCACCTGGCCGATCGGCATGGGTCGGCAGTTCCGCGGCGTCTACCACCTGCTGGAGGACAAGGTTCATCTCTATCACGGCGAGGACAACGAGGCCGGTGGGCAGGAAGAGACGATCGCGGGGCTTGACGACCCGCGGCTGGCCGAGATCGCCGGCCAGGATCTCGACACTCTGCGCGAGGAAGTGGAACTGGTGCAGGCCGCCGGCCACGGCTTCGATCTGGACGAATACCGCGCCGGCCGGCTGACCCCGGTGTTCTTCGGCTCGGCGATCAACAACTTCGGCCTGCAGTCACTACTGGACGCGTTCGTGGAGTGGGCCCCACCGCCCCAGCCCCGCGAGGCGCAGTCGCGCGTGGTCGAGCCTTCCGAGGAAAAGCTTTCCGGCTTCGTGTTCAAGATCCAGGCGAACATGGACCCGCAGCACCGCGACCGCATCGCCTTCCTGCGCCTGTGTTCCGGCCGCTATACCAAGGGCATGAAGATGCGCCACCTGCGGGCCGGCAAGGAAATCCGCGTGAATGACGCCATCACCTTCATGGCCAATCGGCGGGGGGCCGCCGACGACGCCTGGGCCGGCGACATCATCGGCATCCACAACCACGGCACCATTGCCATCGGCGACTGTTTCTCCGAGGGTGAGGACCTGCGTTTCTCCGGCATTCCCAACTTCGCACCTGAGCTGTTCCAGCGGGTGGTATTGCGCGACCCGCTCAAGGCCAAGGCGCTCAACAAGGGGGTGGACCAGCTCTGCGAGGAAGGTGCCACCCAGGTGTTCCGGCCGCTGCACAACAACGACGTGATCCTGGGCGCGGTGGGCGTGCTGCAGTTCGACGTGGTGGCCGAGCGGCTGCGCACTGAATACGGGGTATCGGCAACCTTCGAGGCGATCGATGTCTACACCGCCCGCTGGATCTACGCCGACGACGAGCGTGAACTCAAGCGCTTTGCCGATCGCAACACCCCGGGCGTGGCCCGCGACCACGGCGGGGCGCTGGTCTATCTGGCCAACTCGCGGGTCAAGCTGGACCTCACCCGGGAGCGCTGGCCGGATATCCGCTTCGAAAGCGTGCGGGAGCAGTACGCCGAATAAGCCCCTTATCCCTTCCGGGAGTGTCGCCTTGCGGCGTCATGGGCAGACCCGCGCGGCTGGCCTAGAATCGGGACACCGAACCAAACCCGCGGCGCGCCGTCCAAGCCGTGAAACGACGCAAGAGGTCGCACCATGAATAAGCTTTGCACCGCCGCCCTGGCCGGCAGCCTGATGCTGTTCCATGCCGTTGCCGGGGCCGGCATCAGTGAGAACGAGCAGGTCGACGAGGCCACCGGCGTCCTCAGTGACCTGGTCAACATCCCCGAGAATGCCATTCCGCCGGTCCTGCTCAACAAGGCCTACGGGATTGCCGTGATCCCGAGCGTGCTCAAGGTAGGGCTGATCATCGCCGGCCGGCGCGGCAGCGGCGTGGTCTCGGTGCGGGGCGAAAACGGCAAGTGGAGCAACCCGGCCTTCATCAATCTCACCGGGGGTTCACTGGGCTGGCAGATCGGCGCCTCCAGCACCGACGTGATCCTGATCTTCAAGTCCCGCCGCAGCATCGACCGCATCGCCCGCGGCGACTTCACCCTGGGCGGCGATGCTTCGGTGGCTGCCGGCCCGGTCGGGCGCAGCGCCAGTGCCGCCACCAACATCAGCTTCGATGCCGAGGTCTACTCTTACTCCCGTTCGCGCGGGCTGTTCGCGGGGATCTCGCTGGAAGGCGCGGCCTTGTCCATGGACCACGCCGCCAACCAGGACTTCTACGACGAAGCCGGCATCACGCCCTATGAAATCCTGGACAACACGGATGATGCGGGCATACCGGAACCCGGCCGCAAGTTCGTGCGCACCCTCAGCCAGTATCTCCCCCGCCCGCAGGAGTAATCGGCAGACACAGGCCGATCCGCCGGCGTGATTCGAGGGCTGGGACGCCGCCTGCGGCGCTGGCTGCTCACCGGGCTGCTGGTTGCCCTGGCCGCGCCGGCGCTGGCGGTGCTGCTGCTGCGCTGGGTCGACCCCCCGACTTCCGCTTTCATGCTGCAGGCCCAGTGGCAACAATCCGGGGCAGCGACCGGCATCGACCAGCGCTGGGCCGATCTGGCCGACATCGCCCCGGCACTGCCGCTGGCGGTGGTGGCGGCCGAGGACCAGACCTTCCCCGACCATCACGGCTTCGTCTGGGACGCCATCGGCGAGGCACTGGAGAACAATCTCGCCGGCGGCAACATGCGCGGCGCCAGCTCCATCACCCAGCAGGTGGCCAAGAACCTGTTCCTGACGCCGTCACGCAGCTACCTGCGCAAGGCGGTGGAAGCCTACATAACCGTGTGGATCGAGTGGCTCTGGCCCAAACGGCGCATCCTCGAGGTGTACCTGAACATCGCCCAGTTCGGCGATAGCGTCTTCGGCGCCGAGGCTGCGGCCCGGCGCTTCTTCGGGGTCGGCGCCGCCGGCTTGAGCGCCGGCCAGGCGGCCCTGCTGGCCGGCGTACTGCCCGACCCGCGGGACCTGGATGCCGCCTCGCCCGGCCCCTACCTGCTTGAGCGTCAGCGCTGGATCCACAGTCAGATGCGTCAACTCGGGCCCGGCTATCTCGGCCCGATCCTCGCGCGTTGAGCTGAACGGCCGGCCTTCGCGGCCCGCCATATTGGTGGTAACTTCAGGCGACAAGACCAGAACCGGCCGAAAGCAGCCGGACGAGGGTAGCGGCGATGGTGGGGAGAATCCTGATGGTGGCCATGGCCGCCGTACTGACGGCATGTGGCGGCGGTGGCGGCGACGGCGGACCGGCGCTGGGCGTGCCGGACGGCGGTAGTGACGGGGGCGGCACACCAGACCCCTCGGGCCGCGAATTCATGATCGAAACGGGCCCCGACGCCACCCGGGACGCGCTGTCGGCTTTCATCCAGGCTGGCCCCGGCGACGTGATCCGCTTCGACTGCGGCTTCTTCGCGATGGATACCGGCCTGGTGCTGCAGAACAGCGAAAACGTCACCATCACCGGCTGTGGCCGCAACCGTACGGTACTGTCGTTCGCCAACAGCGACACCGCGGAAGGCATTCTCGCCATCAACATCCGCGGTCTGACCATCCAGGACCTCACCGTCACCGACACCCCCGGCGACGGCGTCAAGGTGATCGGCTCGGATTTCGTGACCTACCGCAACATGCGGGCGATGTGGTCGTCCGCCGACAACCCGGTCACGGCCGCCAATTTCGAGTCGGCGGTGCAGATCGCCTGCCCGGCCCAGCCGCTGACGGCGATCAACCGGGCGGACTACCGGACCAGCCCGGACAATGGCCGGTACGCCATCTACCCGGTGCTGTCGAACAACGTGCTGATCGAGAATTCGGAGGCCATCGGCGCGTCCGATGCCGGTCTCTACGTCGGCCAGAGCAACGACGTGATCATCCGCAACTCGCGGGCCGCCTTCAACGTGGCCGGCTACGAGATCGAGAACACCGACCGGGCCGACATGTACGGCAACCTCGCCGAGTGCAATACCGGCGGCTTCCTGATATTCGATCTGCCCGGTCTGTCCCAGTATGGCGATGGCACCCGCGTGTTCGACAACGTCGCCCGCAACAACAACACCGACAACTTCGCCGCCGGCGGCATCGTGCGCTCGGTACCGCGCGGCACCGGTGCCCTGATCCTGGCCTACGACCGGGTGGAGATTTTCGACAACGAGTTCCGCGACCACGACACCGCCAGCGTGATCATCGCCAGCCACGAACTCATCGGCCCGCCCGGAGACCGCCGGCTGGACATGTATGCCGAGGGCATTCACATCCACGACAACCTCATGATCAACGCCGGCGGCAACCCGCCACTACCCGACCAGACCGTTCTGGAAGGCAGTCAGGACAGCCTGCTGCCAACCCTGGTGCGTCTGAAGAATGGCGGTTTCGGGGCCCATATCGTCTGGGACGGCCTCTACGACGACAGTGATCAGGACGATGCCGAACATCAGGCCCGCGGCGGCAACGGCGAATGCCCCTACCCGACCGCCGCCGACGGCAATCCGGTACCGGCCGACGAGCGCGGCGAACCGCAGTACGCCGGCGCCGACCCGAATCCCACCTGCCGCTACAACGATTACAAGTTCGACGACAGCCCGGACGGGACTCGGGAACGGCCGGCGATGTTCATCTGCATCGAGGAAGGCAGCAATGACCGGCAGGCCAATCCCCTGGTGCCCTTCTTCACCAATTTCCGCGGCCTCGAGGGCCTGGAGGCGCTGGACCTGCTGGGAGACCCAACCCAATTGGCGGACCCGGCATTCCTGGGCTCGCTCACCGGCACCGTGCCGGCGCTGATTCCGGACCGCGATGTCTCGCCCCATCAGTGCCTGGCTGCCTATGGTGAAACCCTGCCGCCGCTGCCACCCGCCGAAGTGGCGAGATTCACCCCCAGCGGCGATGCGCAAACGCCGCCGGACGAGGACGTCGTGCGCGCAGCCTGCGAAGCCGAGCCCGCCGCCGGACAGATCAACCGGGGGGCCGTGGGCTTCAACTGCCCGCGGCTGGATCAGTACCACCTGTTCGCCGACCCCGAGGATCCGCTGTCCGATCCGAACGGCCGCGGCACGCCGTTCGACCTCAACACCCGCCTGTTCGCCGACTACTCGCGCAAGCGCCGGGTGGTATTCATGCCCGAAGGTACCTCCGCGCAGTACCGCAGCGGCGCCGACGGCGCCAACGCCACCTACGTGTTCCCGGTGGGTACGGTCATCGCCAAGACCTTCTTCTTTCCCGACCAGTCTAACGGTACCCGGCAGGTGGTGGAAACCCGGTTGCTGATCAAGCGGGTCAACGACAGTGGCCAGGCCCGGTGGGACGGCCTGCCCTACATCTGGGAAGCCACCGCCACCGGCGGGCGCGTGGCCCGGCTGCAGCTCGGCGGCGGTGAAACGCCTGCCAGCTGGCATTACACCAACGAACGCTCCGGCGAGCTGCATAGCGGCAGCACCAACAGCTATCGGGTTCCGCACGCCAACCAGTGCGTGACCTGCCACGGCAACGACGACCGCACCGCCGGCTCGCCGCCCATCGGGCCCAAGCCGCGCAACCTCAACAAGTCCTTCGATTACCCGGCGGCGGGCCGGATGAACCAGATTGCCTACTGGATCGATAACGGCCTGCTCGCCGGCGCGCCCAACCCGCAGACCGACACCGCCGGCATTGCCACCAACCTCCCGCGCCTGCCGGCCTTCGACGATGCCGCCGACGGCAACCTGGAGTCACGCGTGCGCGCCTATCTGGAGGTCAACTGTGCGCACTGCCACAACCCGGCGGGCATTGCCTCGAATACGGGGTTGTTCCTGGATGCGCTGCGCGAGGTGGATGCCAGTTACGGCATCTGCAAGACGCCGACCGCCGCGGGCGGCGGGGCCGGCGGCCGCGAGTTCGACATCGTGCCGGGCGACGCCGACGGCTCCATCCTGCCCTTCCGCATGAACATCGCCGGCAACCCTGAAATACAGATGCCTCCGATCTCGCGCAGCGTCATCCACACCCAGGGTGTGGCCGCGGTGCGCGACTGGATCGACAACGTGGTGGATGACGGTTACGACAATGCCGAATCCTGCGGCGGTGGCGGCCTGCTCGACGGTCTGCTGCGCCGGGCGCACTGACCGCGTGGAACGCACCGAACGCGTCTGAAATGGTTGAGCGGAATCTCCTGTCGGAGGTTCCGCTGGCGCCGGTTTCGGGCGGGACAAGCTGTCCCTGGTCGATCGGCACTGCGCCCGCTGCCGGTAAAGCGTCATCCGGCGTTCGCGGGTAGACTTAGCGGTGAATTACGCCACGATAGCCATTCGCTGTCGCGTATAACGCCGTGATCGGCGCCCGGTTCTGCGAAAATCCACCGGCCGCGCTTTCGCCACCCGCCAGTTCCATGATTGTTGCCAGCGAATTCCATCCCGCGTTCTGGTTGCGAGGCCCCCACCGGCAGACTCTGTTCGCCGCCCGCTGCCGCCCCACCCCTGCGCTGATCGTCGACCACGAGATCTGGAACCTGACGGACGGTGATTTCATCGATCTGGCCTGGCTGCCGGACCGGGGCCAACCGCCGGACACCCCGCTGGTGGTGGTGCTGCACGGGCTGACCGGCTCGATCGATTCCAGCTACGCCCGTGGGCTGCTTCGGCAGGTGCGTGCTCGTGGCTGGCGGGGGCTGCTGATGCATTTCCGCGGCGCCGGGCCGCGGCCCAACCGGCTGCCGCAGGGCTACCATTCGGGGGATACCGGGGACCTGGGCCGACTGCTGACGCGACTTCGCGATCGTTTTCCGTGTGCCCCGCTGTTCGCGGCGGGCTACTCGCTGGGCGGCAACGTGCTGCTGAAATATCTGGGCGAACAGGGTAACGCCGCACCGCTGAACGCGGCGGTGGCGGTTTCCGTGCCGTTCGACCTGGACCGTTGCGCCACCGCCATCAACCACGGCCTGTCGCGGGCCTATCAGGCCCATCTGCTCACCCACATGCGTGCCGAGATTCAGCGCAAGGCCGACACCGTGGCCGACGCGCTGACGCTGCCCGATCTGCACACCCTGCGTGATTTCCGCGCCTTCGACGATGTCGTGACCGCGCCCCTCAACGGGTTTGCCGATGCAGCGGACTACTACGCCCGCTGCAGCAGCCGCCCCTTTCTGCGCCACATCCGGGTGCCCACCCTGATCCTGCATGCCGCCGACGACCCCTTCATGCATCCGGACGTGGTGCCGCGGGCTGATGAACTGGCGCCCTGCGTGCGCCTCGAATTATCGACGCATGGCGGGCATGTCGGGTTCGTGGCCGGCGATCGCCTCGGCCGGCCCCGATACTGGCTGGAGGAACGCATTCCGCGTTATCTCGACACGGTACTGGCCGGTAGCGGCCTGCCCGCGGCCAGCCGGGCGGGCGTCCCCGCGTGAAACGGCTGTCCGTGATCATTCCGGTCCTCGACGAGGCCGGGCAACTGCCGGCCCTGTTCGATGCCCTGGCTGCCCAGCGCGGGGTGGACCTGGAGATCATCGTGGCCGACGGGGGCTCGCACGATGCCAGCCGCCTGATTGCGGCCCGGCGCGGCGCGGAAGTGATTGCTGCCGAAACCGGGCGGGCCCGGCAGATGAATGCCGGGGCCGCGCGGGCGCATCACGACTGGCTGCTGTTCCTGCACGCGGACAGCCATCCCACCGGGGGCGATCAGCTGGCCGAGGCGGTGGTCATCCTCGAAGGCGAGCCGCCCCATACGGCCGGGCATTTCGCCCTTCGCTTCCAGCGCAAAAAGCGGGGGCACGGCTTCCTGTACCGATACATGGAAGCCAAGAGCGCCAGCAATCGTCCCTACACGATCAATGGCGACCAGGGCCTGCTGATCCGTCGCGACTGGTTCCGGGAACTGGGCGGTTTCGACCCCGCACTGCCGTTTCTCGAGGACCAGCGCATGGCCGCCGCCATCCACACGCAGGGACGCTGGCTGCGGCTACCCGGCCGGCTGACGACCTCGGCGCGCCGGTTCGAAAGTGAAGGATCGCGCCAGCGCTATCGGCTGATGGCCATGATCATGGTGGCTCACGTCACCGGGCTGACGGGCTTTTTCGAGGCGGCACCGGATGTCTATCGCCAACAGCG
The DNA here is from genome assembly GCF_031846275.1 of Spectribacter hydrogenoxidans. Taxonomy (NCBI): domain Bacteria; kingdom Pseudomonadati; phylum Pseudomonadota; class Gammaproteobacteria; order Salinisphaerales; family Salinisphaeraceae; genus Spectribacter; species Spectribacter hydrogenoxidans. The sequence continues at coordinate 13,501 of NZ_JAVRIB010000013.1, read as the reverse complement.
CGACACCGGCCGGTTGCTGCTTACGCCCTATTTCCGACTGCTACGCCGACAGGTCGGGCAGCTGGACCCGGACAGCCAGCGGGCATTCCGACAACAGCTGGGGCGGTTCGCTGTCGATCAGGCCTGGCAGATTTTCTTCGCGGTGGACGTCCTGGCCGAACCGCTACTCCGCGGCCAGCGACCCGCCACCACACTGCATGACCGGCTGCTCGCGCCGCTGCTGCAGCATCCGATCGCCGCCGCACTGGCGGCACGGCTGGTCATCACGGTCAGCCTGACCGTGATTGCGCCCTGGTATCGATGGCGCGAACGGCGGGCCCTGCGCAGGGCCAGGCCCGCCTGACGCAGAGACGTCGTCAGCCGCGCGGGCCGAAAAGCAGCCAGGCGATCAGACCAACCACCGGCAACACGATGATTGCCACCACCCAGATGATCTTCACCACGGGTTCGGCCCCGCTTTTAACCACTTGCAGGATCGCCCAGATACAGGCGACGAGAATGACCAGACCAAGAAGACCACCGATTGCTTCCATGTTCGGACTCCGATAGCCAGCACGCCGGGTTGGGCGAACCGGAGAGAATAACGGGTATCGAGCAAAGACGGCCGGTACGGCCGTCAGGCGGGATCAAAGCGGCGGTTTGCGGCCGCGCACGAGGTGGAATATCACGCTCACCACAAAGAGCGCGAGGAAAACAACGAAAAGGATTTTCGCGATGTCGGTGGCTGCCGCCGCGATGCCGCCGAAGCCGAACACCGCAGCCACGATGGCGACGATGAAGAACGTAATGGCCCAACCGAGCATAGTTGCTCACTCCTGTAGCGGTCGGCCCTCCCCTCGACACCGATTCTACGCATCCACCGTCACACGGGGAAGCTGCCCTGATCAGTCTGTCTCGGGACAGAGCTCGGCCACCTGTTCCTCGGCCCGGACGATGACATCCACGCGCTCCTCGGCATCCAGCTCGCGCGGCTCACCCTCGGGTCCGGTGGTGGTCAGGCGCGAGGCGTCACGATAAGCCTGCAGGCGCTTGCGTGCCTTGTCGCATTCCTCGTCGCGCACGCGTTCGGCCCGTCGGGCGCGGGCTTCGGCAGCATCCTGCGGACCGGCGTCGCCGGAAGTGTCCCGGTCCGCCGGACGCGATGGCCCGGCAGGCGTCGACTGCAGGCGTTCCGCGGCACGGCCGGTTGCCGGGCGGTCGCCGTAATGGACCCGGCCCTGGTCGTCCACCCAGCGATAGATTTCGGCCGACACGAAGCCGGTAGACAAAACCAGCCCGGTGCCCAGCATCAGCATTGCAACGGCACGTAATCCGCGCATGCTCAGTACCCCGTGATCAACCGCATGCTCAGGCGTTTCATCGCGAACGGCAACCACTGCCCCGACACGAACAGCAGCTTGTACAGCAGCCCCACCGGCAGGTGCAGCCGACGCCGGCCGGTGGCTGCCCGCCAGATGACCCGGGCCACGCCCTCCGGGGTCAGACTGATGCCCAGACGCTGCATGCTGGTGGTTTCGCCAACATTGTCGAGCATGGGACTGCGAACAAACGAGGGCCAGACGGCGCATACATGGATATCGGCCGCCGCCCATTCCAGATTGAGCGCCTCGGTCAGCCCGCGCACCGCGAACTTGCTGGCCGAATAGCTGGCGAACTCCGGCACCCCGAAATCGGCGGACGCCGAGGCCAGATTGATCAGCCGTGCCCCCGGCGTTTTCGCCAGATGCGGATAAGCGGCATGGGCCACCCGCATCACGCCGGTCACGTTGACGTCGACAATGGCCGCGTGGCGATCCGGTTCGATCTCGGCAAACTGTCCGATCGACAGGATGCCGGCATTGTTCAGTACAACGTCCAGGCGGCCCGCCTGTCCGGCGAATCCGTCGACTGTAGTCTGCACCTCGGCGCCCCGGGTGACATCCATGGCCCCGGTGACCAGATTGTCTCCGGCCTCCGCAGCCAGGCTGTCGAGCCCGGGCCCCGGCAGATCAAACGCCCCCACCCGCCAGCCGGCCCGGGCGAAGTGCAGGGCCGTCGCGCGGCCGATGCCCGATGCAGCCCCGGTGATCAGAATGCTGGGTTGGTTCATGGTTGTCGTGTTCTCCCGTCGTGTCTATACGCCAAGGATAACCGCTTCCCGGCAGACGTTACCGGAGACGGTCCAGGCGCAGACGCTGACGCTCGTCGAACAAGCGCCAGGTGCCCAGCCATACCGCCGCGAGGGTGCCAAAACCAGTACCCCCGGCAATCAGGAACATGATTAGAATCTGGTACTTGACCGCTTCCCATGGCGGTGCACCGGCCAGGATCTGGCCGGTCATCATGCCCGGCAGGCTGACGATGCCGGCCGCGGCCATGGCATTGAGCATGGGGATCATCCCGGCCCGGACCGCTTCCCGACGCACACCCTCGATGGCAGCAGCTGCGCTGTGACCCAGCGCCAGCCGCGCCTCGATGGCAGTGCGCTGCTGCCCGGCCCCGCTGGTGAGCCGATCCATGCCCAGGGCCACCCCGGTCATGGTATTGCCCAGCAGCATCCCCAGCAGCGGAATGGCGTACTGCGGCGCGTGCCAGGGTTCGGGCTGGATCACGACGGTCAATGCCAGCACCGCGGTCACGAACGACGACAGGAACATCGCCAGCGTGCCCCCGGCAAAGCTCCAGCCACCGGTAAAGCGCCGGGCCTGGCGGGCCGAGGCCTCGCGGCCGGCCAGCAGCAGCATGGCCAGGGCAATGCCACCGACCCAGACGAAGCTGCCCCGTGCGAACACGGTTTCCAGCACCAGCCCGACCAGCGCCAGCTGCACCACGGTGCGTGCCGCTGCCACCAGCAGCGGCCGGGCCAGTTCCAGCCGCATCGGCCAGGCGGTTGCGGCCAGAGCCAGCACCAGCAATCCGGCCAGGGCCAGATCCCACGGGGTCAGGGCAATCAACTCCACGAGAATCGACCTGCGCTGTCCAGACGGGCGATAGCGTCGGCCACCCGGGCCAGCCGGTGGCGGTCATGATCGACCCAGATGACGGCCATGCCGTCCTGCCGACAGGCCGCCAATCGCCCGATGACTACCTCGATCAGATCAGCGTCAAGATGACTGACCGGTTCGTCCAGCAGCAGCACGGCCGGGGCCGCTGCCAGATGCCGGAGCAGCGCCAGACGCTGGCGCTCGCCGGCCGAGAGCCGTTCCACGGACCACTCGCGAACGGCCGGGGATAACCCGAACTCGTCGAGATCGGCATCGCGGACCGGTTCGATATGCGCCCCGACGCGGGCGTCCCACCAGCCGGATTCCGCGGCCACGAAGCCGACGTCGCGTCGCCAGACCGGCCCCGGCATGGCGCTCGCGGGCCGCCCGTCGAGCCGGCACTCGCCGTCATGGGGCTCGAGATCGGCGATCGCCCGCAGCAGGCGGGTCTTGCCCGCACCGGACGGTCCGGTCAGCCCGAGGCATGCGCCCGCCGCGAGTTCGAATGCGGCCGGGCCGATCCCGCCGACCGACAGGCCGGAGGCGGCGAGTCTCGGCCCGGGCATCGATCGGTTACAGCGCTTCGGTATCCGTTTCGCCGGTACGGATGCGAATCACCTGCTCCAGCGGCGACACGAAGATCTTGCCGTCGCCGATCTGGCCAGTCTTGGCGGCGTCGGTGATAGCCTCGACCACCCGATCGACCTGATCGTCGGCAATCGCCACTTCCAGCTTGACCTTGGGCAGGAAATCCACCGCGTACTCGGCCCCGCGATAGAGCTCGGTATGCCCCTTCTGGCGCCCGAAACCCTTGACCTCGGTCATCGTGGTGCCGTGTACGCCGACTTCGGCCAGCGCCTCGCGCACGTCATCAAGCCGGAACGGCTTGATCACTGCCGTGACCATTTTCATCGTGTCGTCTCCCCTGAGTTGGTGAAATGCAGTGTACTACCGGCGGCACCCGGTGGTGAAAGCCGCGGGGTGCCACGTACGCATCGGGCAACGGTGCCGGGCGGCGCCCGACACCGCCACGTCATTACAGGTCGTAGCCGCGCTCTTCGTGCTCGGCGATGTCCAGGCCCATGGTTTCCTGCTCCTCGGTCACCCGCAGGCCGGTGGTCACCTCGAGCAGCTTGAGAATGACAAACGTCAGTACCGCGGTGTAGACCAGCGTTGCCATCACCCCGACGAACTGCACCCAGAGCTGGCCGCCCATCGACTCGATGCCGTCCGCGAAACCCTGGCCGGAGAACACGCCCAGCTGGGTGGAGGCGAACACGCCGACCAGCAGGGTACCGAGCATGCCGCCGACGCCGTGGACCGGAAACACGTCCAGGCTGTCATCGACCTTGAGCACCCGCTCCAGGAAGTTGGTAGCGGTGAAACAGAGCACGCCGGCCGACAGGCCTATGACCAGCGCACCGGCCGGCCCGACAAAGCCGGAAGCCGGGGTGATGGTACCCAGACCCGCCACCATGCCGGTGACGATACCCAGCACACTGGGTTTGCCGTAACGCAGCCACTCGGCAATCATCCAGGCCAGCGAGCCGGCGGCGGCGGAAATGTGGGTCACCAGAATCGCCATGCCGGCGCTGCCGTCGGCGGCCAGCGCCGAGCCGCCGTTGAAGCCGAACCAGCCCACCCACAGCATGCCGGCGCCGGTCACCGTCATGGTCAGGTTATGCGGGGGCATGGCCACCTTCTGGAAGCCGCGGCGCGGCCCCAGTACCAGGGCCGCCACCAGCGCCGCCACACCGGCGGTGATGTGGACTACGGTGCCGCCGGCAAAGTCCAGCAGGCCCATGTCGCCGAGCCAGCCACCGCCCCACACCCAGTGGGTCACCGGCAGGTACACCAGCGTCAGCCACAGCACGGTGAAGCCCAGCAGGGCGGAAAAGCGGAACCGCTCGGCAAAACCGCCCACCACCAGCGCGGGGGTAATCACCGCGAAGGTGAGCTGGAACATGGCGAACACGCTTTCCGGAATGGTGCCGGACGCGCTGTCCACGGTGACGCCGCTCAGGAACACCCTGGACAGGTCGCCGATCCAGTTGTTGCCCTCGGAAAAGGCCAGGCTGTAACCGTAGGCAAACCAGATAATGGTGGCCACGCAGCAGATGGCGAAACACTGCATGAGCACGGACAGCACGTTGTGCACCCGCACCAGGCCGGCATAGAACAGGCTCAGGCCCGGCAGGGTCATGAACAGCACCAGGGCGGTGGCGGTCATGATCCAGGCGGTGTCGGCGCCGTTGATGGATTGCGCGAACGCACTCAGGGGGGCCAGCGCCAGCAGGGCGCCAGCCGTTATCGGCATGGTCTTCATCGGGCTTCCTCTCTCTTTCGATTATTGCTTGTGAACGGCGCACTTCGAGGTGCACTCGTCTGCTTGTTCGGAGATGACCGTCAGGTCACTCCTTTATAACGACAAAACGCGCCCCGGGGAAAACCCCGGGGCGCGCTGCCGTCGTCTTCAGGTAACGGCGGCGGGCGGTTTAGACACCGCTGCGCTGGCTACCGCCGGACGTGAACTCCGGATAGGCTTCCATGCCGCACTCGGAATAATCCAGACCTTCGTCCTCTTCCTCTTCGGTGACGCGAATACCCATCACGGCCTTGAGGATGCCCCAGACGATCATGCTGGCGATGAAGGTCCAGGCGAAGATCGACACGATGCCCACGATCTGGGAGACGAAATCCGCGTCTCCGTTGGTCAGAGGCACCACGAGCACGCCGAAGATGCCGGCGACACCGTGCACCGAGATCGCACCCACCGGGTCATCGATCTTGGCCTTGTCCAGACCCACGATCGAGAACACCACGATGATGCCGCCCACGACACCGATGATGGTGGCGATCAGGGGCGTCGGCGACAGCGGCGAGGCCGTGATCGACACCAGACCAGCCAGAGCACCGTTCAGAGCCATGGACAGGTCGGCCTTGCCGAACATCGCCTTGGCGGTGAGCAGCGCGGCGACCACGCCGCCCGCGGCGGCCATGTTGGTATTCACGAACACCCGGGCCACGTTGTTGGCCGAATCAACGCTGGAAACAGCCAGCTCCGATCCGCCATTGAAGCCGAACCAACCCAGCCAGAGAATGAACGTACCCAGCGTGGCCAGTGGCAGATTGGCGCCCGGGATGGCGCGAATCGACCCGTCCGGCCGGTACTTGCCCTTGCGCGGGCCCAGGATCAGGACACCCGCCAGGGCGGCCACTGCACCACACAAGTGCACGGTGCCGGAGCCGGCGTAGTCGAAGTAGCTGAAACTGCTGGTCAGGAACCCGCCGCCCCAGTTCCAGTAACCCTGGATAGGATAGATGATGCTGGTAAGCACCACCGCGAAGGCGAGAAACGAGAAAAGCTTCATGCGTTCGGCCACCGCACCCGACACGATGGACATGGCCGTGGCCACGAACACCACCTGGAACATGAAGTCCGACAGGTTCGAGTAGTACGGCGCGCCCTCCTCACCGGAGGTGACCGATTCGACCGAGTTGTCCGCGGCGCTGAGGATGAAATCCACGCCCGGGATGAAGCTGCTGATAGTAGTACCCGGATACATCAGGTTGTAGCCCAGGATCAGGTACATGATGCAGGCCACCGAGTACAGACCGACGTTCTTGGTCAGGATCTCGGTGGTGTTCTTGGCGCGGACCAGACCCGCTTCCAGCATGGTGAAACCGGCCGCCATCCACATGACGAAGGCGCCCATCACCAGGAAGTAGAAGGTATCTAGTGCGTATCTGACTTCGATATCCACGTGTTGTCTCCCTCGAAACGGATTTGGTTAAAGTGCTTCGCCGCCGGTCTCGCCGGTACGAATGCGGACGGCCTGCTCGAGGTCGGACACGAAGATCTTGCCGTCGCCGATCTTGCCGGTGTGCGCGGCCTTGGAAATGGCTTCCAGGGCGGCGTCCAGGCCGGAATCGTCGATGGCGACCTCGATCTTGACCTTGGGCAGGAAATCCACCACATACTCGGCACCGCGGTAGAGTTCCGTGTGGCCCTTCTGGCGACCGAAGCCCTTGACCTCGGTCACAGTGATGCCCTGCACGCCGACTTCGGATAGCGCTTCGCGCACCTCGTCGAGCTTGAAGGGCTTGATCACAGCTGCAATAAGTTTCATCTGATTAGACTCCTGTAACGCTGATTGCGGCGGCCGCGCCCGAATCCCCATTGATTGACGGCACGCCTGCGGCTGCGTCGTCGGTTAAAGCATTGCGCGTGCCAACTTGAGAAAATCACGCCCAGACAAATAGTTATAATCTCACCGCCAATGTCGCTGCCGGCCTTCAGGGCAGCCTTGCACTACAACGGTGCAGAGAGCCGCTTTGCCGCTGGCCCCAGTTGCGGCACTCTCCTCGTTTACGCCCGAGTCGCAGGAAACCACCACGTGATCGACGCCCGCCGTCTGGAGGAACTGGCCCAACGCCTGGCCGGCGTGATGCCGCCGGCGCTCGGCCCCATTCGCACCGAAATCGAACAGAACCTGCGGGCAGTGCTGCAGAGCCAGCTGCCCCGGCTGGAACTGGTCGGGCGCGAGGAATTCGAGGCCGCTCGCAGCCAGCTGGTGCAAGCACGCGAGCGCATCGCCGAGCTGGAAGCACAGGTTGCCGAGCTCGAGGCACAACGCCGCGGCTGATCCGGCATGGCGCTGGCGACGGTCTACAGCCGGGCCCGGACCGGCATTCACGCGCCGCTGGTGCGGGTGGAAGTGGATATCGCCGGCGGCCTGCCCGGCATCTCGCTGGTGGGACTGCCGGAGACCGAGGTCAAGGAAAGCCGCGACCGGGTGCGGGCGGCCATCGTCAACAGCGGCTTCCAGTTCCCGCCCCGCCGCACCACCGTGAACCTGGCCCCGGCCGATCTGCCCAAGGAAGGCGGCCGGTTCGACCTGGCCATCGCGCTGGGCGTGCTGGCGGCCTCCGGCCAGATGCCCACCGACGTGCTGGCGGGCCGGGAATTCATCGGCGAACTGTCGCTGTCCGGTGCCCTGCGTCCGGTGCGCGGCGCCCTGCCCGCCGCCATTGCAGCCGCCGAATCGGAGCGGGAGCTGATTCTCCCGGGCGACAACGCCGCCGAAGCCGGCCTGGCGCGCGCGGCCACCACCCGCGTGGCCGACCATCTGGCCGACGTGGTCGCCGCCCTGGCCGGGGACACGCCGCTGGCCGTCCCGTCATCCACCCGCCCCGCTACCGACGCCGCCGATATACCGAACCTCGCCGACGTACAGGGCCAGCACCAGGCCCGGCGCGCACTGGAGATCGCGGCGGTGGGCGGCCATTCGCTGTTGATGAGCGGGCCGCCGGGTAGCGGCAAGACCATGCTGGCTTCACGCTTGCCCGGGATCCTGCCGCCCATGACCGAAACCGAGGCCCTGGAGGCCGCGGCCATCACCTCGATCGCCTCGCCCGAGGCCGATCCCGCTGCCCAATGGGCCCGGCGGCCATTCCGGGCACCTCACCACACGGCCTCGGCGGTGGCACTGGTCGGCGGCGGCTCCAATCCGCGACCCGGCGAAATCAGCCTGGCCCATCAGGGGGTGCTGTTTCTAGATGAACTGCCGGAGTTCGACCGGCGGGTACTCGAAGTGCTGCGTGAACCGCTGGAATCCGGGCGCATCACCATTTCCCGGGCCGCCCGCCAGGCCGACTTTCCGGCCCGCTTCCAGTTGGTGGCGGCGATGAATCCCTGCCCCTGCGGTTATCTGGGCGATCCCTCGGGCCGTTGTCACTGCAGCGCCGACCGGGTGGCCCGCTACCGGCAGCGCCTGTCCGGGCCGCTGCTGGACCGCATCGATATGCAGTTGGCGGTGGCGCGGGTGGAGACCGATCTGCTCGACCGGCCGGATGCCGGACCAGACCCCAGCGCCGCGGTGCGCGAGCGGGTACTGGCCGCCCGTGACTTCGCCCGCGGCCAGGGCCGGGACCAGCCCAACGCCCACCTGGACGAAGCCGGCCTGCGCGACCTGGCCCGCCTGACCCGGCCGGGGCGGCAACTGCTCGGTCAGGCCATGAACCAGCTGGGCCTTTCAGCCCGGGCCCGCGGCCGCATCGTCAAACTGGCCCGCTCGATTGCCGACCTCGCTGGCCAGCCGGATATCGAACCGTCAGCGGTGGCCGAAGCCGTGGGCCTGCGGCAACTCGACCGCCAGACGTGAAAAGGGCCGCCCGAAGGCGGCCCTCTCCCGGTCACCCGAATGGCTCGGGATCTAGAGATCGAAACCGTAGCTACCGTCGACCACCAGCTTGGGATCGTCGTCGACGCCAGGCGCTTCAATGTCGGTCATCACCAGAGCGAAACTCATGCCGAAACCGTTGTCCAGCGCAGCCGAGACACCCAGGTTGTACTCCATGTAGCTGTCATCGTTGGGGCCGGCAAATGCATCGTTACCACTTCCGCCGTTGTACCCAACAGCAGCATCGAACGAAAGCTTGTCGGTCATCGGGGTACTGAACGACGCGTACACGCCGTAGGCACCGCCGGCATCGTCGGTCGGATCCGGCGTGTCAGGATCACTGGCCGCAAAGTAGTCGCTCGGTGCGTAGTAGGCCGAGAGACCAACCGGGCCGAAACCAAGCGAGCCGTAGATTTCAAAGGTGTTGTTGGTCGGTGTGGCGCTGCCGGCTTCATCCTCTTCCGGGTACCAGTAGTACAGCACGCCGACGTCGTAGCCGAGGCCGCCAGCGGACTCACCAGCATAGCCTGCATAGATATCCACTTCGGAGCTGGACCCACTGGCACTGGCGAAGCCAACCGTGGCGGCCCAGGTACCAACGTAGAAACCGGAATCGAAGCCGTAGTCCAGGCCGCCGTAGCCAGCTGCGCCCGGACCCTGCTCGATGCCTCGGAACAGGTACTGGCTCATCACGCCAACGCTCCCCGTCAACGATCCGGCCATCGCCGGCGCGCTTACCAGCGCCGAGCTCCCCACCAGACCGGCAACCGCCAAATACTTGAAACTCTTCATTACGCTCGTACTCCCGTAGTTAGAAATCATTCCACGCCGACCGGCAGCTCCGACTGCCGTCCGGTCCCCCGACATCAGGTTCGGGTGTTCCGTATGCTTGCCGGCAGTGCCGAGCCAGGCCGCCTTCGTAACAGCGGCTTGGCCGGCCGGGCAGTCTCGAGCCGATCGCCAGGCGGCCGGTTCGAGTCCGGAATGGTTCCTGCAACGCTCATGCCAAGGCGACTGCCGAGCCTCGGCATTCGCGCTGGAAATATAATTTACGATTCTCTAACAAGGAGTTACGCATGCTGCGCTGCGCCATCTCATTGTTCGCCCTGGGCTTTCTACTGCCTCTCACCGGGGTCGCCGCCAGTACCTGCGAGGAAAGTCTGGCGGCCATCGAGTCCGCCAGCCGTGCTGCCCAGAACACGCTGCTGGTCGCCCGTGCCCGGGACGAAAACCCTGTAATGACGGGCGATATTGCCGCCCTGGATCAGGCCATGGCCGATGCCCGCGCCGCCTGCAGCGGCCCGGCAGCCAGTACCGTGCCCGATGGCGAGGCCGGCACTGCAGCGGCGCCCCGGAATGAAGCAGAGCCTGATACGAACGCACAAAAAGGGGGCAAACGCCTCGATCGCGCCCAGCGGGGGTACTGAGGCGGTTCTGGTAAGGCCCCGATGCGGTTAGACTCCGCGCCGCCATGAGCCGCGTTCAACTCAATCCACCACAACGCGCCGCCGTCGAGCATCTCGACGGCCCGCTATTGGTGCTGGCTGGTGCGGGGTCCGGCAAGACGGGCGTGATTACCCACAAGATCGCGCACCTGATCGCCAGCGGCTACCAGGCCGAACGCATCGCCGCGGTCACCTTCACCAACAAGGCGGCGCGGGAGATGGCCGCGCGCGTGGGGCAACTGGTAGGCCGTCAGCGCGCCGGCGGCCTGCAGATCAGCACCTTCCACAGCCTGGGCCTGAGGCTGTTGCGAGAGGAACGCGACACTGCCGGGCTGAAACGCGGCTTTTCCATCTTCGATGCCGATGACGCGGACAAGCTGCTGGCCGACCTGCTCGGCCGCGATGCGGAGCTGCGCAAACTGGCCCGCATCACCGTCAGCCGCTGGAAATCGGCGCTGATCTCACCGACCCGAGCGGCGGCCGAGGCCGAGGACGACCGCGAGGCCAGCCTGGCCCGCGCCTACTCTGAGTACCAGCGACACCTCGGCGCCTACAACGCGGTGGACTTCGACGATCTGCTCTACCGCCCGGTCGAGCTGCTCCGCGATAATCCGGCGCTGGCGGAACGCTGGCAGAACCGCTTCGGCTATCTGCTGGTGGACGAATACCAGGACACCAACGGCGCCCAGTACGAACTGTTTCGCCGACTCACCGGTCCGCGCGCGGCCTTCACCGTGGTGGGCGACGACGACCAGTCGATCTACGCCTGGCGCGGCGCGCGGCCCGGCAACATCGCCGACCTGTCGCGCGACTTCCCGCATCTGACGGTAATCAAGCTGGAACAGAACTACCGCTCCTGCGGCCATATCCTCACCGCGGCCAACCGGCTGATCCAGGGCAACGAACGGGTCTACGACAAGAACCTCTGGAGTGCCCTGGGCGCGGGCGACCGCGTGCGTATCCTGGCCTGCGATGACGAGGCCGACGAGGCCGACCGCGTGGTCAGTGAAATGGTTTCGCACCGCCTGCGCACAGGCGGCCAGCCGGGCGATTACGCGGTGCTCTACCGCAGCAACCAGCAGGCCCGGGCCTTCGAGCGCGTTCTGCGCGAACGCAACGTGGCCTACCGCGTGTCCGGCGGGCGCTCGTTCTTCGACCGCGGCGAAATCCGCGACGTCATCGCCTATTTACGGCTGCTGACCAACCCCGACGACGATGCCGCGTTCCTGCGCATCGTCAACCTGCCGCGGCGGGAAATCGGCCCGGCCACGCTGGAACAGCTCGGCCGCTACGCCGGCGAGCGGGGGCTGCCACTGTTCGCCGCCGCCCGCGGCATCGGCCTGAGCGGCCGGCTGGGCGAGCGCAGCACCCGCCGGCTGGGGGATTTCGTCGAATGGATCGCCGATCTGATGATGCGCAGCGAGTCGGAAGCACCCGACAGCCTGGTGCGGCAGATGCTCGCCGACATCGACTACCGGGCCTGGCTGCGGGATACCGCCGCCAACCGCCAGCAGGGCGAGCGGCGGGCCGAAAACGTGGACGAATTCGTCGCCTGGCTGGGCCGCCACAGCGAGGACGACCGCGGCCAGCCGGCGAACCTGGAAACGCTGGTCGGCAAACTCGGGCTGATGGACCTGATGGAACGCGAAGACCGCCAGGACGCCACGCAGGTCCAGCTTTCCACCCTGCATGCCGCCAAGGGCCTGGAGTTTCCGCACGTGTTCCTGGCCGGCATCGAGGAAGGCCTGCTGCCGCACCAGAACAGCCTGGACGAGGACAACGTGGAAGAAGAACGCCGGCTGATGTACGTCGGCATCACCCGTGCCCGCCGGTCACTGACCCTCAGCTACTGCCGCCAGCGCCGACGCGGCCGCGACCTGGTGGACTGCCAGCCCAGCCGGTTCCTCGAGGAACTGCCCGTCGACGAACTGGACTGGCCCGGCAAGCGCCGCGACAACGACGACCCGGAGGCCCGTCAGGCCCGGGGCCGCGCCCATCTCGCTGGCCTCAGGGCACTGCTCGACAGCGAGTGACGCGCCCGGGCGGCGGTGCTAGGGCGTTGCTGAAAAAGGCCATCCTGGCCTTGTTTCAGCGTCGCTGCACGCAAACGCGGTTTGCGCTTGCTCCCAAAATCAAGCGCTTCCAGCGCATGATTTTGGCGGTACGTCCTTGTACCGCGCGGGACCTGCCGAAAAACGGGGTTTTTCAGCAGCCCCCTAGACGCCCGATTCCTCGAGAATGTAATCCACCAGTTCCTTCACGCGATCATCGGATAGATCGGCCTTGCCGCCTTTCGCCGGCATGCCCTTGAAGCCGTTGATGGCGTGGTCATAGAGCGTGTCCCGCCCCTTGTCATCCAGCCGCGCCTGCCAAGGACCGGCTTCGCCGGTCTTGGGGGCGCCCGCCATGCCGGTGCCGTGACAGGCCGCGCAGACCTGCTTGTAGGTGTCCTCGAGCGACGCACTCTCGTCCCCGCCGTCACCGCCGCTCCCGGAGGCCGGGCTGGCCGCAACCTGCTGCAGGTTGTCCGCGTCGGTTACCACCTGGAAATCGGGCTGGGTGCGCTCGGCGATACGTTCCTTGCGGACGTCGCTGAGTTCGCCATCCCCGCCGGTGATCATGACCGCGGCAATAATGATCAGAAACGTGATGCCCACCAGCACGCCAAGCACGCCGAGGAAGGTTCGCACGAACGTGCGGTCGTGGTCTGCGCTCATGAGGTCGACCTCTGGAGATTCCTGTCAACTGGATGGCGACGATTATACCGCGCCCGACTTCCGCCCGCCGACGATAATTGGCGCCGGACGCATCTAACGCACTACAATGTGCGCCGCGCGCCCGTAGCTCAGCTGGATAGAGCGCAGGCCTCCGAAGCCTGAGGTCGCAGGTTCGAATCCTGCCGGGCGCACCA
>NZ_JAVRIB010000012.1:0-119659 GCF_031846275.1 Spectribacter hydrogenoxidans | reverse complement strand
GCATTGGTACGCTGGGCACGGGTTTGGTAGATGGTTGCGCGGGCATTGGCGGGTGTTGGCGCAACGTGAGACAAACAGAAACAACTGATAGACACGGAGGAGGATTCAACCATGGCCAAGGGCTACGTCATATTTACCGAAGTCATTAACGACCAGGCGGCCTACGATGCCTACGTCGAGAAAGCACTGCCCACCATCATCGAGTCGGGCGGCAAGCCGCTGGTGATACAGGATGATCCCGAGGTCATCGAGGGTCAGTGGCACGGCCCACGAACGGTAATCCTCGAATTCGAATCTGTCGAGGCGGCGCGAAGCTGGTACAACTCGGCTGGTTACCAGGCTGTAGTCGGCGAACGCCACGCCGCTGCGGAAGCTAACGCTGTAATCGTCGGGGAATTCGAAATGCCGTAAGCCGCGATCCGTCGCTGCATACTCTTCAACACGGTGACGCTTATTAATACGCATAATGTATATTATGTCAAAAACTTTATATGCCGTGGCTGCGCATCAAGCGTGCGACCCGATTGAGACTGACCTTCCCGCCTTCAAAGCCGAGTTCTTCGTGCATGCGCCGGCGTCCCATCACCCCGAGATGATCGGCATGGATTGCCCGGATGCGCCTCAGTAGCCGGCCATTGTCGCGTGCACGAGGACTTGGGTGGCACTTCTTGCCAGTGGGAGACCCGCAGACAGCGGCACATCAGTCGTACCGGATAGTCGCCGCGGCCAGCATGGATCGCCTGGTACTTCACCTCAATTCCCTGGCGAAGAATGTGGCCGCGTCGCGCGGTCTCGGGGCGTACCACTGCCGCCGAAGGCGGTCCGGCCTTGTTCGTCAATCTCGCGTCGCCAGCGGCTGAGCAAGTTGGTGGCAATGACAATGCCACGGGCGGCCAGGCCACGCTGACATCCGGATGACGCGCCCATTCAACCGCTTCGCGCTTGAACTCGGAACTGAATCTTCTTCGCTTGGACATGGACACTCCTTTGGGCCATTGTGACGCCTTTCGTATGTGTCCGTTCTAACGGGACCGAACCCTGCGGCCGCCCGGCCGCGTAGGCAATCAAGAAAGGATAGAACGTGAGTCAAAGCGATTCGCTGCGTGCGTTGCGCGACAACATCGTCAGCCGCAACCCTGCAGAACCCGAATTTCACCAGGCGGTTAACGAGGTGCTGGACACGCTCGAGCCGGTGGTGGGCAGGCACCCGGAATATATCGATGCGAAATTGTTGGAGCGCATCTGCGAGCCCGAACGCCAGATCATTTTCCGCGTGCCTTGGGTCGACGATACCGGCGAGGTCCACATCAACCGGGGTTTTCGCATCGGCTTTAATTCCGCTCTGGGGCCGCACAAGGGCGGCCTGCGCTTTCATCCTTCGGTAAGCCTCGGCATGGTCAAATTTCTCGGCTTTGAGCAAGTGTTCAAGAACGCGCTTACCGGCCTGCCCATCGGCGGCGGCAAGGGCGGCTCGGACTTCGATCCCAAGGGCCGGTCGGACAACGAGATCATGAGCTTTTGCCAGTCTTTCATGACCGAGCTCTATCGTCACATCGGCGAGTACATCGACGTGCCCGCCGGCGATATCGGCGTGGGCGCCCGCGAGATCGGCTTTCTGTTCGGCCAATACAAGCGCATCACCAACCGCTACGAGTCGGGCGTGCTCACCGGCAAGGGCCTGAGTTGGAGCGGGGCGCGGGTACGCACCGAGGCCACGGGTTACGGCACCGCCTACTTCGTGCAGGAAATGCTCGCCGCGAATGATCACGGTCTGGAAGGCCGCAACGTGGTCGTGTCCGGCTCCGGCAACGTGGCGATTTACGCGATCCAGAAAGTGCATCAGCTCGGTGGTCGCGTAGTCGCCTGCTCGGACTCGGGCGGCACGGTGCATGATCCAGACGGCATTGACCTGGCTCTGCTGCGCCAGATCAAGGAAGTCGAGCGGGCTCGCATCGCCGAATATCCCGAACGCCGCGGCGGCAAGGCGGTTTACGTCGCCGGGAAAACGGTCTGGGAAATTCCCTGCACCGTGGCTCTGCCCTGCGCGACCCAGAACGAACTGGGCGCCGACGATGCCCGCACGCTGATCGAATCCGGCGTGGTGGCGGTGGCCGAGGGCGCCAACATGCCATGCCGGCCCGAGGCGGTTCGACTGTTCCGCGAGGCCGGTGTGCTGTTCGCGCCCGGCAAGGCGGCCAACGCCGGCGGCGTGGCGACTAGCGCACTGGAGATGCAGCAAAATGCCTCGCGTGACTCCTGGAGCTTCGAACACAGCGAACAGCGCCTGCATGAGATCATGCGCAACATCCACGCCGACTGTTTTGAAACGGCCGAGGAATACGGCCATTCTGGGGATTATGTATTGGGCGCCAACGTCGCCGGTTTCAGCCGTGTGGCCGATGCCATGTTGGCATTCGGGGTTATTTAGAGGGACAACCTATGCAATCCGTACCGATTACCGTGACCGAACACGACTACGAGCGTATCGACGCCTTGCTGGCTCAGGCCGGCAAACAGGCGCCGCCCGGACTGGCCGAACTGCGCAGGGAGCTGGAGCGTGCCGAGATCGTGGACGAGGACGCGATCCCTGAGGGCGTGGTCACCATGAACTCCACCGTGTCGTTCGAGAATACCGAGACTGGAGCGCGCTTTGAGCTGACCCTGGTCTACCCGAAAGACATCGACGGCTCGCCCGGCAAGGTCTCGATTCTGGCGCCGGTGGGCAGCGCCCTGCTCGGCCTGTCGGCGGGCCAGGCCATCGAGTGGCAGGTACCCGGCGGCAATAACCTCAAGCTGCATGTGCTGGACGTGCGCGACCAGCCGGAAGCCAGGATGCGCTACGTGGGAGGCAAGCGATGAACGACGACCATCGCCTGTCCCTGGCCGCGCGGGTACGCGATGCCTGTGTGCAGGCCGCGCTGACCGGTTACGAGGACGCCGAGATTGCCGGGCTGTGTGGCGAAGGCGCCCTGGAGGCCGCCATCAGCTCGATCCGCCGGCTCGATCTGGATACGATCCTGCAACAGGCGAAGAGCGAAAACGCAAACAAAGGAGTGTCCCACCGATGAAACCGGAAACCATCGCGCTACACGAGGGCTATACGCCGGATAAACAGCACGCGGTGGCGGTGCCGATCCACCAGACCACCTCGTACGCCTTCGACGACGCCCAGCACGCGGCGGACCTGTTCGACCTGAAGGTCACCGGCAACATCTACAGCCGCATCATGAACCCCACCTGCGGCGTGCTCGAGGCCCGGCTGGCCGCGCTGGAGGGCGGGGTCGGCGCACTGGCCATGGCCTCGGGTATGGCCGCGATCACCTCGGCGATCCAGACGATCGCCGAGGCCGGCGACAACATCGTCTCCATCAGCGAGCTGTACGGCGGCACCTATAATCTGTTCGCGCACACTCTGCCGCGCCAGGGCATAAACGTGCGCTTCGTCGACATGACCGATTTCGACGGCATCGCCAACGCGATCGACGAGCGCACCATGGCCGTGTTCTGCGAATCCATCGGCAACCCCTCGGGCAACATCGCCAACCTCGAAAAGCTGGCCGACATCGCCCATGCTCACGGCGTGCCGCTGATCGTGGACAACACCGTGCCCACACCGTTTCTGCTGCGCCCGTTCGAGCACGGCGCCGACATCGTGGTGCACGCCGCCACCAAGTACATCGGCGGCCACGGCACCACCATCGGCGGAGTAATCGTGGATTCCGGACGCTTCCCCTGGCTGGAGCACGCCGAGCGATTTTCGCTGCTCACCGAACCGGATCCCTCCTACCATGGCGTCAACTACGCTCAGGACGTGGGCGAGGCCGCCTACATCACCCGCGCCCGGGTGGTGCCGCTGCGCAACATGGGCGGCGCGATGAGCCCGTTCAACGCCTTCATGTTCCTGCAGGGCCTGGAAACGCTATCCCTGCGCATGCAGCGGATCTGCGAAAACACCCAGGCCGTCGCCGAATACCTGGCCGGGCACGAGCAGGTGAGTTGGGTCAACTACGCTGGTTTGCCCGACCACCGCGACCACGGCCTGGCCCAGCGTTACATGGACGGCCGCGCCTCGGGCATCCTAAGTTTCGGCATCCACGGCGGGCTGGAGGCGGGGGTCCGCTTCTACGACGCGCTCAAGCTGTTCATCCGCCTGGTCAACATCGGCGACGCCAAGAGCTGCGCCTCCATGCCGGCGGCGACCACCCACCGCCAGCTTAACGAGGACGAACAGGCCAGCGCCGGCGTCACGCCGGATATGGTGCGGCTGTCGATCGGTATCGAGCACGTGGACGATTTGATCGTGGACCTGGAGCAAGCACTGGCAGCCGCCGACTGACTGAGCAGCTGCAAGGCATTCAGCCGCCGAGCAACGATTGCGCTTGTGACACGATCCGCTCGACGATTGTTTGCGCCGGCTCCACTGTGCCGATCAGATCAACCGCTTCGCCTGCGAATGCCACCGCGGTGTCGGTGTCCCCGTTTTCCACGGCCTGCTGGTACTCAACGCGTTGGCGTTCCAAGTCGGCGTACAGCGCCGCTTCCCGGCCGTGCCACCGGGCCGCGAAGGCGTTGATCGGCACCCGGCCGGTGATGTGCTTCGGCCACGGGTAGTCGCGCACGATATCGAACACACGAGTGCGCAGCGTTGTGTCGCCTTCGCTGGCCACGATAAAGCGCTTGGCGTTGGGATGCCCCAGTGCCTCTTCGCTGGCGAAAAAGCGGGTACCGATCAGCGCGCCGGCCGCGCCCAGCATCCGAGCAGCCGCCAGGCCGCGCCCGTCAGCGATGCCGCCGGCGGCCACTACGGGTATTGGCGCCACCGCGTCCGCCACCGCCGGCACCAGTGTGAAGGTGGAACGCCCGCCGCCGTGACCACCCGCCTCGGTGCCCTGCGCCACAATCACGTCCACACCGAGCTCGGCGACCTCCCGCGCCTGGGCCAGGGTCTGCACCTGGCAGATGATCTTCGCCCCGGCCGCGCGCACGGGCTCAACAAACGGCGAACAAGCGCCGAACGAGAACATCACCGCCGCCGGTTCACGGCGCAGAGCCAGGTCCAATAGCTTGGGCTGGCGTGCCAGCGACCAGGTGATAAAGCCCACCCCGACCTGCGCACTGCCGGCGACATCGAACTCTCGGGCCAGCCAGTCGGCATCCCCGTAGCCACCACCGATTAACCCCAGCCCGCCAGCATGACTGACCGCCGCGGCCAGCGCCCCGCCGGAGACGTTACCCATCGGTGCCAGCAGGATCGGGTGCTCGATACCGAGCAGCTCGGTCAGCAGTGTCTGCATGGGCGGTTACTACCCGCCGGCTTTATCGTAGGCCTCAAAGGCCAAGTGCGAGTGCGCCACGGCACCGCCGGCCCGCATCTCTGCGGCTACCCAGATCGCTTCCATCAGCTCGGCTTCGCTCGCCCCGGCCTTTTTTGCTGCCGGCGTATGGCCCTTGATGCAGTAAGGGCATTGGGTGACGTGCGCCACCGCCACCGCAATTAACTGCTTGGTTTTGGCGTCCAGCGCGCCCGGGGCGAATACCGCCTTGCTGAATTGCTTCCAGGCGGAATCCGCGTCGGCGGTGAGCTCCTGTCTACGCTTGCTTGGGCTTTGGGCCATAAGGCGACTCCTTCGCGGCTGATTGTGGCTTGACAGTATAGTGATTAAATTATACAAGTAAACACTTGCATAATAAATGGAGACAATCATGCTGTTAACTGCCGTAATCCTGTTCGTACTGGCCGCGCTCGGCGGCCTGCTGATGGTGGGTGGCTATATCGCCCGTGGTAAGCGTCCGCCGCTGCTTGTCGCCGGCTTGCACGGGCTGCTGGCGGCAACGGGGCTGGTACTGGTCGGTTTTCTGGTGGTCACCGGCAGCGGCACCGACTTCATCCGCATGGGCTTCGTGGCGCTGGTGCTCGCGGCCTTGGGCGGCTTCTATTTGCTGGGAAGCCATTTGTTCAGCGACCGCGTACGCCTGCCGCATGCCTTGGCTCATGCGTTGGTTGCGGTATTCGGCGTAGCCTTGTTGCTGTTAGCACTCCTGGGCTATGAATGACGGGTCGCCCAGCATGCTCCGATTGCACATCCAAGGGGTACCAATCCACCCGGCCCTGGTCCACTTCCCGGTTGCCCTGTGGTCATTGGCTGCGGCGGCGCAAGCCGCCGCGCTGGTATTCGATCATGCCGGCCTGTGGGCCATGGGTTACTGGCTGGTACTTCTGGGTGTCATTTTCGGCGCGCTTGCCGCAGCCACCGGGGTTCTGGAGTTTGCCGACCGGCGGCGATTTCCCCGGCACAGCCCGGCGTTCCACATGGCTTTCGCCCACATGCGCTGGATGGCGGCTGCGTGGAATTGTTTCGCGATTGAACTGGCATTGGTACAAGCACAACCACCATCATCAACTATCGGGGCCATTGCCCTGGGATTGAGCCTGACGGGCTTCGCCTGCATGACCTGGGGTGCCCACCAGGCCGGGCGACTGGTACATAGCCCGCAGGGTTTGCACGCAACTTATCAGGACCATCATGGACATTAGCCAGACCGATCTCGATGCCTTCCCACCGACCCGGGCCCGGATCCTGCGCCTGATCAAGGCGTCCGGCAGCGCCAGCCTGAGGGAACTGGCTGCCGCCCTGGATCAGACCCGGGAGAATGCACGCCAGCAGTTGCAGGAACTAAAGCAAGGGGGCTGGATCAGGGGCCAGGCGCGCGCGGCCCCCGATGGACGCGGCCGGCCGGCCATGCGCTATACGCTGACGTCGGCTGGCGACCATCTTTTTCCCAAGCACTATGACGACCTTACGGTGATCTTGCTCGACATGGTCGAAAGGCGCCACGGCGAGGCCGCCTTGCACCAGACCATGCGTGACCTGACCGACGCCGGCGTGGCGCAGTGGCACCAGCAACTGGCTGATCTGGATCTAGCCGACCGCATCCAGGCCCTGCGAGGCATTTATTTCGAGGACGACCCCTATACGGAAGTCGATGACTCGGGCGGCGAGTATCGCTTGATCGAGAAGAATTGCCCCTACCTCAACGTGGCCATGCAGCGGCCGCAAATGTGCAGCATTACGGTGTCCACGCTGACCCGCCTGCTCGGCTATCGGGTGGTGCGGGAGAAACGCTTCCAGGACGGTGATCACCGTTGCGTGTTCCGCGTGCTCCGGCATCAGCCGGTCGATGCGGATCGATTCGCGTTCGAGCTAGAGGCCGACTTCCAGTCCGCCGGCGAGTAGGCGTTAGCCGCGACACCGGCCATCCCCAAAGAGAAAGCACATGAAAGTTGAGTTTGACAGCCTCGATAGCGTCACCGCCCAACCGGTCGACCTGCCGGACATCCAGGCGCGTGACGACGCCCCGGATATCGCGATCCGGAGTGCGGGCATTTGCGGCCTGCGTTTACCGATGCAGATAACCGACATCGATGGCTACCGCTGGCAGTCCGTGGTGCAAGCCGAGGCCGGCGTGTCGGTACCGGGTCGTACCCGCGGTGCGCACATGTCCCGGTTTGTCGAATTCCTTGAACAGCAGCACAGGCACGGGCTCGACCTGGCCGAGATTGGGCGTCTGACAGACAGACTACTGCCCCTGCTGGGCGCCCCCTCGGGCAGTCTGAGCATGCGCTTCCCCTGCTTTGTTACCAAGCAGGCTCCGGTGTCGGGCAAGACGGGCAGTCTGGATATCGACGCGGGTTACCACGTGGCTGCCAATACGCATGGCACACCCTTACCGCGGCAATGGCTCACGGTGCCGGTCATGACCCTGTGCCCCTGTTCGAAAGCCATTTCCGACTACGGTGCCCACAATCAGCGCACGCTGGTCACATTGGCCGTTGACGACACCAAGGTTCACGCCATCAGAAAACTCACTGCGCTTATCGAGTCCTGCGCGTCCTCGCCAGTGTATCCCGTACTCAAACGCGCCGACGAGAAGTACGTAACGGAATACTCCTACGAAAACCCGATGTTCGTCGAGGACGTCGCTCGGGCGGTGTACATACAGGCCTTGACCGAACTTGCCGGGGCACAAATCAGCGTACGGGTGGAAAGCCAGGAGTCCATCCACAACCACCAAGCCTACGCCGTGGTGGACGCCGCTACGTGCGTCGGCACTCCAGCGTGGATTAGGGAGGCCAGCGATGAACAACGCATGGCATAAGTCACTGGGCCTGCACTGGCCTATCATCCAGGCGGCGATGGGCGGCGGCATTGCTACCGCCGAGCTGGCCACGGCGGTCTCACGCGCTGGCGGCCTGGGCAGCATCGGATTGCTGCCCGAAGGCCAGTTTGCGCAGGAGATTACCAAGGCCCGGGCGGCCCTGGGCGATACCCCGTTCGCTGCGAATTTGCTCATGCCGTTGCTGCGGCGCGGGCATATTCAGGCCTGCCTCGATCAGCAGGTGCCCGTGGTTTCGCTGTTTTACGGCTACCGACGAGGCCTGGTGGACAAGCTGCGCGCCGCCGGCAGTTATGTCATCTACCAGATTGGTTCCCGAGAAGAGGCCGACCTGGCGGTGCGAGAAGGCGCCGATGCGCTGATTGTGCAAGGCACGGAGGCCGGCGGCCATGTGCGCGCCACCGAGTCCCTGTGGCCTCTGCTGGCAGCAATCCGCCCGGCCCATCCCGGGGTACCGATGCTGGCCGCCGGCGGCATCCACGATGCTGCCTCGGTTAGGCGCGCCCATGCCGCAGGGGCAGACGGCGTCAATGTAGGCACACGGTTTCTGCTCACACCCGAAGCCCACGCCCACGAGGCCTACAAGCAGAGGCTGCTCGAGGCTGACAGCACCCTGCTGACCCGGCTTTTTAGCCTGGGCTGGGATGCACCGCACCGGGTCGCGGCCAATGCGGCCACCCGCCGCTGGTGTGACGCTGACGGCAGCGTGCCGCGCTGGCTGTCAATCTTCAACCGGCTCAGCGAGGCGCCTACCCGGCTGTTACCCCTCAGACTCGCGGAATCGCTTATCCGGCTACAAAGCCCTGGACGGCCGTTTTTCTCGCCCTTTCCCCTGACTCGATCCATGCCGGCACGGATTGATACCACGCCACTCTATGCCGGTGCGGGCGTGGCCCAGATCTATGATATCCGGCCCGCCGTCGAGGTGGTCGCTGAGCTGGCCAAGGGCTACGAGACCTAAGCGATCATACCGTTGTCCACGATCGCAACGGCCGCATCGTCTATACCCAATCCCGATTAACCAGCGGTGCTACTTTCGGGAGGAAGCAATGTCCTTATCGCAAGACCCGCTCGCTCTGGCCATCGACCTGGCACTGGAAAACGTGCAGGAACACGGCGGTCGCCCGTTCGGCGCCGTACTGGTGCACGACGGCGAAATCGTCGCCACCGGCATCTGCCGAGATGCAGGCCATCCGCAGCGTCGCCCGCGCACGCCGTGAACTCCGGCTCGACGAACATGTCATGCATGCCAGCCAGCGGCCATCCCTGCCCCATGTGCCTGGCGGCGATGTATATGGCCGGCATCCGCGAGGTCCACTACGCCTATGCCAACGAGGACGGCGTGCCGTTCGGACTCTCCACGGCAGGCATTTACGACGAGCTGGGCATAAACCCTGGATGCCCCCCCTGCGGATAGTCAACCGGCCGCTGCGCCCCGCCGGGCAGAGTGATCTGTACGAGGCCTGGGCACGGCAGGGCGAAGCCTGAGACCTTGGCAGGAACAGCGAAGCCACGCGGCAAGCCATCGTCGACTATCACCGGGGCGAAGAGCGGCACTGGGTGGCCGAGCTGGCCTGCGGCCATAACCAACATGTGCGCCAGAACCTGCCCTGGGCCCAGCGACCCTGGGTGACGACGGCGGCAGTGCGAGCGGGGCGAGCCGAGCGACTGCCTACCGTTATCTACAGCACATTACGCACAGTACTCACCTTGCGCCATTGAGAGTACGCAGAATGATCTGATCGTTATCGCGTCCATGGCGGTGGCATGCGATTATCCGGAGCTGACCTCCGTATCACGCTAACCCGGCGCTTCAAGATCGTGTTCGATAGCTCTGATTCAAACAGTAAAAGTCGTTTTGCTTTTAACTTTCTGGCGATGGCGATACTGGCGCTGAGCATCGCTTTCAGCGGCGCGACGTCAGCACAAGCGCCGTCACCGGTCCTCGACGTGCCTGCCGATGACAAACCGGCGAGCCTGTCCGAACAGATCGACATCTCGGCACCATCGCAGACTGAGCGTGGACTTCGCGAGGAAGTTTCCGCGCTCCGGACCTCGCTCGACGAGCGCCGCGCCGCGCTGGAAATCACGCAGGAACGCATTGCATCGGTGGAAACTCGGGTCACCGATCTCCAGCAGGAATTCGAGGAACTGCAGACCCGGTTGCAGACAGCGGGCCTGGATGTGTCGGGTGAGTATGCGGCGCTGCTGCGCAGGCGGCTGAACCGGATGGAGACGCAGCATCTGGACAGCGCTGTGATCGCCGGGATCAAGACATCGCTGGAAGACGCGCGTATTGCGTTATTCGCGGTCGAGGAACTGGATGCCGCAACCTCTGATGCCCCAACATCGGCTTCGGCCGAAGCCCTTGCCGCAAATCGTCGATCACTGATCAAGACGCTGCGGGAGACGACGGCCGAGCATATCGACGCGCTCAACGCGCTGTTCGTGCAGGTTCGCAAGCTGCAGACGCTGATTCGGGATTACAGCAACCTTCTGTCGGAACGGTTGTTCTGGCTGCCCAGCGCTGACCCGATAAACCCCCAGACGCTGCGCGACACCGCCGCCGGCTTCCAGTGGCTGGCGGAACGCCAGCACTGGCAGACCTTGGCGGTGAACATGGGACCCTCGCTGGCGGGCCAGCCACTGGCCTGGCTGCTGCTGGCGGTACTCGCCGGCTTGCTAGCGGCGCGCGGCACCCTGCGTAAACGCCTGCTTGCCACGGCCGAAAACGTCGGCCATGTACGTCGTGACCACTTCGGTCTGACTCTGGCCGCCCTGTTCTACACCAGTCTGCACGCCCTGCCCGGCTCGGTGGCATTTCTGCTTGCTGGGGTACTGGTGGCAGACAGCAGCCCGTTCGGCCGGGCGCTGGCCCAGGGGCTGTTTGACGCGGCGCTGGTCTATTTCCTGTTCTGGTTCCTGCGGCATATTGCCACCGAAGGGGGTCTGGCCTATCGCCATTTCCGGTGGCGCGAAAGCGTATTGCTGGCACTCCGCAACAGCGTGGTGTGGCTGCTGGCCGTGCTGCTGCCGGTGGTGGTGTTCGGCCGCATGGCGCACGTGGATATCGGCGAAGCCTATCAGTCGAGCCTTGGTCGGCTGCTGTTCGCGATCGCCAGCCTCGCCCTGGCCTGGTTCGCGCACTGCATCGTGAGGCCCATTATCGAAGGCACCCATGAGCGGAATCCACGCCGCTGGCTCTACCTTTTCTATGCCGCCACGGTGGCTGCGCCGATCACCCACATGGGACTGGCTCTGGTCGGCTATCAGCATACGGCGGTGGCATTGCAGTCCACGCTGTTCATCACTGCGTGCTGGATCGTGGGGGTTAACCTGCTCTATTACCTGGCAGTTCGTGCCCTGGGCATCCGGGAGCGGCGGCTGGCGCTGGAACGGCTGCTGGCCCAACGGGAACTGGACCGCTCCCTGAGCGAAGCCCGCGAGGCCGCCGACAATTCCGGCGAAGGCATGCCCGAGAACCTGGATACACCCGATCTCGATCTGGATCTGATCAACCACCAGACCCACGCCCTGCTGCGCATGATTATGGCCGGTATGGCGCTGGTGGGCTTCTGGATACTCTGGTCCAACTTCATCCCCGCGTTTTCGGTGTTCGACGAGCTCACGCTGTGGACCGTACCGGCGGTCACCCAGGACGGCAGTCCTATCCCCATCACGTTGCAGGATCTGCTGCTGGCCCTGCTGATAGGCACGCTTACCTTCTTCGCCGCTCGCAACCTGCCCGGGATGCTCGAGGTGGC
This sequence comes from Spectribacter hydrogenoxidans, assembly GCF_031846275.1. Lineage (NCBI taxonomy): Bacteria > Pseudomonadati > Pseudomonadota > Gammaproteobacteria > Salinisphaerales > Salinisphaeraceae > Spectribacter > Spectribacter hydrogenoxidans. The sequence goes on along the minus strand of NZ_JAVRIB010000012.1, from coordinate 107,720 downwards.
GGTGCTCAGCCGGCTGAACCTGGCGCCCGGTTCCAGCTACGCCGTGACCACGATCTCCACCTACGGGATCGTGATCGTGGGCATCATCATGTCGCTGGGCGTGATCGGCGCCCAGTGGTCCAAGCTGCAGTGGCTGGTGGCCGCGCTGGGTGTGGGGCTGGGCTTCGGCCTGCAGGAGATCGTGGCCAACTTCGTGTCCGGTCTGATTCTGCTGTTCGAACGGCCGGTGCGCGTCGGCGATACCGTGACCGTGGGCCAGCACACGGGCACCGTCTCCCGCATCCGCATTCGCGCGACCACCCTCACCGACTGGGATCGCAAGGAACAGATCATCCCGAACAAGACGTTCGTCACCCAGGAAGTCACCAACTGGACCCTGTCGGACTCGATCACTCGCGTGATCATCCGGGTGGGGGTTGCCTACGGCTCCGACATCAACCAGGTGCAGCGCCTGCTGCAGGAGCTGGCCAACGCTAACCAGCGCGTGGTGGACGATCCACCGCCGGCTGTCTTCTGCGTGAACTTCGGGGACAGCAGCGTGGATTTCGAGATTCGCGCCTTCGTCACCAGCATTCTCGACATCATGCTGCTGGGCCACGAAATGCGGGCCTCGATTGCCGCCGCCCTGGCCGAGCGCGGCATCGTGATCCCCTTCCCTCAGCGCGACATCCACATCATCGGGCCGGCCAACCTGCCGGACGGCGACCCGTCAGACAGGCAGGACCCGGCCTGAGCCGAGTCGGTCAGTACTGGGTCTCGGGAACCCGGACGACCATGCCGTCCAGCTCGTCGGTGACCGTGAGCTGGCAGGTCAGACGGCTGTTGTCCTCGGGCTCGGAGGTGTACTCGATCATGGCCTCCTCATCGCCCTCCGGGTCCGGCAGACGACCCAGCCACGCCGGGTCAACGTAGACATGGCAGGTGGCACAGATGCAATTGCCGCCGCAGTCCCCCTCGATACCGGGCACCATGGCTTCGATGGCCGCTTCCATGATGGTGCCGCCGGTTCTGGCCTCCACTTCATGGGAGGCGCCGCTGAAATCAATGAAGGTAATTCTGGGCATAATAGGCACTATAATTAGTGTCAAACATGCACTATGTTACATGATCGATTTCAGGTCCACATCCAGATCGATCAGTGTCGCAGGCTCGACGGCAGCCCGGGCCCCGACCAGTTTCTTGCCGGCCATGAAGGCCGGTGGCAGGTTGACGGCGTCCACGGCAATCACGGTTCCCTGCTGGAGGTAGAACACCGCGAAGGCGTCGTCGTCGGGGTTGCCGCGGATCGCGGTCTCGTCGTGCCCCTCCGACAGGCCCACCATCTGCAGACGCAGATCGTACTGGTTGGACCAGAACCAGGGCGCGGCGTTGTAGGGCTGATCAGCGCCGGTCAGCGTCGCCGCCGCCGTGCGGGCCTGATCCACCGCGTTGGCGACGGATTCCAGGCGTACCGGCTGGTCGAAGTAAAGATTCCGATGCCGGGTGCAGTCGCCGATGGCCAGGATGTGAGGGTCATCGGTTCGGGTGTACTCGTCCACCAGAATGCCGTCGTCGCAGGGCAGTCCCGCGGCCTCCGCCAGCGCGGTTTCCGGCTGGATGCCGATGGATACCAGCACCAGATCGGCAGGCACCGTGCTGTCGTCGTCACAGGTCACCCCGCCAACCCGGCCATTGTCGCCCGCTTCGAACGCCACCACACGCGTGCCGGTGCGCAGGTCCACCCCCGCCTCGCGGTGCTTGCGTTCGAAGTAGCGGGATATGGTCTCGCCGGTGACCCGCGCCATCACGCGTTCCTCGGTTTCCAGCACCGTGACCGAAACACCCAGCTTCGCGGCCACCGCCGCCACCTCCAGCCCGATATAGCCGCCGCCCACGATGACCAGCCGCTGCCCGGCGGTCAGCGCCGGGCGAAGGGCATCGACATCCGCAATCGCACGCAGGTAGTGAATACCGCTCAGGTCCGCCCCGGGCACCGGAATCCGGCGCACCCTGGAACCGGTAGCCAGCACCAGGTTGTCGTATGACAGGATGTCGCCGCCGGACAGTGCCAGCTCGCGGCTGTCGCGGTCGATCGACTCGACGCGGGTATCCAGCGTCAGCGACACGCCCGCCTTGTCGTAGGTGTCCTGCGGCTTCAGATAAAGCGAAGACAATTCCACATCGCCCGACAGGTAGGCCTTGGAAAGCGGCGGGCGCTGGTACGGCAGATGCGGTTCGTCCCCGACGATGACGATTTTCCCGTCATACTTCTTCTGGATCAGGGTCGTGGTGAGCATGCCGGCGGCATGCCCGGCCCCGACGATGACGGTGGTTTCGGACATCGGGCGTATCGATTGGTGAAATGTCAGTGACGTATGTTGCCATGGATTCGGCCGCGATCGGAGAGGTCGGTTTTGTATAGTCGCGCCATGAACGCGGCGCAACCCAACCGTCGGATCCGGGACGCGTTTCTGGCGCTGGTCGTCGGCCGGCAGGAGGAACTGGCCGGCCATCCCCAGACTTTCAGCGATGCGGATAGTGCCGCGGCGGGCGCCGGCGGGCCTTTTCATACCCGCATCCGTGTTCGCGCGCGGCGGCTTACCGAGGCCGACGGCCGCGCTGATCAGATTCGCCGGGCCACCCGGCGATTGGCCCTGGCGGCCATTGCCGGCCTGGTGCTCGCCGGATTGGCCGGTCTGTCCGCGGCCTCGGCCGCCCTGGCGTCGCCACCGCCAGTGAATCTGCCGCTGGTGCTGGCATTGCTGGTGGGCGTGAATCTGGCGTCGCTCGGCCTATGGCTGCTGCTGTTGCCGCTGACCGTTCGCGCCGGTAGCGGGTTCGGAGACCACCTGTGGGGGTGGTGGCGCCGCTGGCGCCGAATGCCGACATCCGGCCATCCCCCGGCCGGTTTGATCGCCACGCGGCTGCTGATGACCGAACGCCCCGGCAAATGGTTGTTCTCCGCCTGGGTTCACGGACTGTGGCTGATTTTCACCCTGGCGGCCCTGCTGGCACTGACCGTCCTGCTGAGCCTGCGAGAGACCGTCCTGGTGTGGGAAACCACCCTGCTGAACGACACCACCCTGCAACGCTGGGCCGAACTGCTTTCACTGGGTCCGGCACTGTTCGGCGTGCCGGGGCCCGACAGCCTCCCGTTGCAGGGCGAGGCCGCCCGGTCGGCCCGGCAGAGCTGGGCGGCCTGGCTGCTGGTGGCCACCGCTGTCTACGGCGCCCTGCCCCGTCTGATCGCGCTGGTGATTTCACTGGGCCTGGCGCGGATTTCGCTGGCCCGGGCGAGCCGCGATGAACAGCGGCCCGGATTCGCGCGGCTGCGATCGCGTCTGATGTCGGCAACGGCGACACCGGGGATAACGCCCTCCGGGGCGACCCGGGCCGTTGCGATGGAACCGGCGAGTCCGGATGCGCCCGCGGCACCCGAAGGTGTCTGGCAGGCCATAGGACTGGAACTGGAAATGCCGCCTCCGGCACCGCCCGGTGCCGAGTGGCACTGGCTGGGCGGGGTGGACGACCTGAATAGCCGCCAGACCCTGCTGGCGCGGCTTCCCCGCCTCCATGTGGATCGGTTGCTGCTGATGGTCGGCGTCCGCACCACTCCGGATCGGAGCGTCGAACGCTTTCTGGGCGAGGCCCTGGCCGCTGCGGGCGCCAATGGCGCAATCCTGCTGGTGGGTCAGCCACCGACGGCGGCACGCCGGAACGCCTGGCAGGACCTGGCCGCGGCTGCCGGCGCCGATCTGGGCGTGTTCTGGTTACCGGGCAGCGGGCCGGAGCGGCTGTCGGCATGAACGTGACCAACCGAAATCCACTTCAGCTGGCCGTCGTCGGCCACACCAATGCGGGCAAGACGTCGCTGCTGCGCACGCTTACACGTGACGCCGGTTTCGGCGAGGTTTCCGAGCGGCCGGCCACCACGCGCGAGGTGGCACGTATCAACCTCGGCAATGATCCGGCCGCGGCCGTCGCGCTATTCGACACGCCCGGGCTGGAGGATGCGCTGGGCCTGCGCTCGCACCTGGGCGAACAGCTCGAACGGGCCGTCGATCCGGTCGCGGGTATCGAGGCGTTTCTACAGGGCGATCATGCTCAGGGCCGTTACGAACAGGAGGCGCGGGTGCTGCGTCAGATGCTGCAAAGCGACGCTGCGCTGCTGGTGATCGACAGCCGCGAACCGATGCGCGCCAAGCATCGCGACGAGCTGCAACTGCTGGCCGCCTGTGGTCGACCGCTGCTGCCGGTACTGAATTTCGTCGCCGACCCCGAGGCCGACGCGGCCGATTGGCGAGCGCAACTGGCGCGACAGGGACAGCATGTTCTGGCGGAATTCGACACCGTGGTGTTCGACGCCCGCGCCGAGGACTGGCTGTTCGAAAAGCTGGGGCTGATGCTGGACGCCCATCGCTACCGGCTCACGGCCCTGCAGGCCGAGCGTCGTGAACAACGCCGCGCCACCATCATGGCCGCCTGCCGCGTGGTCGCGGAACTGCTCGTCGATGCGGCGGCGCTGCGGCGGACCACCACAACGGACCAGGATCCGGTGCCGATCCGGACGGCGATGCGCGATCAGCTGCGCGAGCGGGAACAGGCCGCGGTAGCGGCGCTGCTGGACCTGTTCCACTTCGAGCTGGGGGCCTGCCAGCCACCCGCCCTGCCGCTGATTGACGGTACCTGGCGCGAGGACCTGTTCGACCCTGATCATCTCCGGGAATTCGGCATCCGCACCGGGTCGGCGGTGGCCGCCGGTGGCATGGCCGGCCTGGGCGTGGATGCCATGACCGGGGGTCTGAGTCTGGGTGCCGCGACCGCCATCGGCGCCGGCCTTGGGGCGGCGGCCGGCGCCACCGATCGCTTGATCCGGCCCTGGTGGGGACGACTCCGCGGGAGGCAGGTGCTGACACCGGACGTCGCGGTGTTGGCGCTGCTGGCAGCGCGTCAGCAGATGCTGGTGCGGGCCCTGCTCCGTCGCGGACACGCGGCCACCCGGCCGTTGCAATCCGAGGCGCCGGGCGGCGGCTGGCCCGGCACGCGACTGCGCCGCCGGGTGCTGCGTTGCCGGACCCATCCGGGCTGGTCGCGGCTCAATCAGTCGCTTTCGGGCGGTGCCCCGCCGCGGGTGGTCCAGGGTATTGCCGAAGCGGTGGAACAGTCACTGGATGAAGTGCCCTCAGGTCCCGTCAGCGAGTACCGGGGCTAGCGAACCGGCGATGTCATCGACGACATCCGCGGTGGCGGCCGATAATGCCGATATCAGCGCCGGATAGCCGTCGTCGGTCAGCGGCTGGCGGACGGTGAAATGCCGGCGGACCAGCAGTTCCCCGCGCTCGCTCTCGAGATGCCAGGTGCCGCCGACGATCGCCGCGCCATCGAAATGACCGTTGAAGCGGTCGAAGTGAACGAACAGCCGGGGACCGGCGCTTGGCGCATGCTGGGTGAATATCTGAATCCTCGGCAGTGCCCGGCCGAGATGCGCCGGGATCCGGCGCCGTAGCTGTTCGGGCAGCGGTTCCGCCCAGCGGTGGTGCCGTGCGGTTTCCACCTCCGTTTCGGTCGTCCGGATGACGATTCCCTGCGTCTGCAGGTAGGCCGCCGTGCTCACGCCGGCCAGCGTCAGGCTCGCGGCGCCTTCCGATACCCCGGAATCGGCCTCGGGGCCGGTCAGCAGGTAGTGGTGCGTGGCCGGCACCGAGGTGGCACAGCCGGCAATCAGCGGCAGCGCGAGCATCAGCATCTGGCATCGGTTCATCGGGGGGCTCTCGGCGTGGGGTCCTCTTCGGGTTCGCGGCCGAACAGCAGGGCGTCGGGACGCTCCCGCAGCGTATCCGCCAGCGGTCCCAGGTCATCGAGGACACGGGTGAGCTGTTGCAGGGCGCGATCAAGCTGATCATAGACCGGCTGCCCCTCGCGGTAGGCGCCCAGCGTGCGCTGGATCTCGCGCAGGGTCTTTTCCAGTTCCGCCGGCAGGCTGCGGGCTTCGTCGCTCTTGAGCACCTCGTTGAGGGTATCCAGCGTAGCGGCCATCTCCTCGAAGGTGCGGTCGGACGACGCCAGAGTGTCACCCAGGCGATTCAGGGTGGGCTCGATATCCAGGTTGTTGAGCTTGTCCAGCAGCGTCGAAATCTTCTGTTCGATGCCGGTGAAGCCCCCGACGGTGCTGGGGAATACCGGGTAGTCGCCCACCCTTGCCACGCCTCGCGGTTCCGGGTCCTCGACCAGTTGCAGGTCCATGTACATCGCCCCCGTCAGCAGGTTGCCCGGCCGCACACTGGCCCGCAGGCCGCGATCGAACAATGCATCCAGGCGTTCGCGCCACTCCGCCAGATCCCGGTCGGCCCACGCCGGGCCCAGTCGCTGAGGTTCGAACAGGATCCGCACCGGAATGCGGAAATCCTCGAAGTCCTGCTCCCTGACCGCCTCGGTAAAGAACGGCACATCCGTCACCGTGCCGACGCGGATGCCGCGAAAGGCCAGCTGCGCCCCGGGGTTGAGACCGCGTACCGAGTCCCGCACCAGCACGATGTACTCGATCTGCTGGTCGAAGCGGTCCTGCTGAGCAGCGTCCCGCGAGGGGAACAGGTCGAAATGGTCGCCGTTGGACGCGGAGCCGCCGGGCGGGACGTCCTCCGGCAGGCCGAAGGTCACGCCGCCGGCCAGCATGGCCTCGAGCGAGCCGAGATTCACCTGTACACCCTCGGAGCTGAACTCCACATCCACGCCGGAACGATTCCAGAACTGCGTGTTACGGCGGATCAGCGAATCATAGGGTTGATCGACGAATATCTGGTATCGCATCTGCTGGGTCTCGGCATCGAACTCCGCGGTTTCCACCCGCCCGGCCTCGCGGCCCTGATAGAGCACCGGATCGCCCACGCTCAATGCCGCCTGCTCTCGGCCGGTAAGCCGCAGGGACAGCCCTGGTGCATCCGATTCCATCACCGGCGGCTGTTCCAGCGCCTCGAAGCGGTAGCGCGGTTCGTCCGACTCACCGGGCTGCATCTGGACATAGGCGCCGGACAGGATGGTGTTCAATCCGCTGATGCCCCGCCGGCCGATGCGGGGCTTGACCACCCAGAAGCGGGTGTCCTCGACCAGCAGACCGGTGGCCTCGCGATCCATGCGGATTTCGGCGATGGTGCCGGAGTAATCCTCGGTCAGGCGCACATCCTCGACCTTGCCGACTTCCACGTTGCGGATCTTGACCGTGGTCTGACCGGCCTGGAGCCCCTCGGCCGTAGGCAACACCAGCGTCACGAGCGGTCCTCGTGACAGCACGTTCTGATAGAACAGCCAGCCACCGATAAGCGCGGCGACCAACGGAATGATCCAGACCGCGGACAGCCAGGGACCCCGCCCCCGATCGATGGTTGCCGTTTGCAGCTCGGAATCGTTCATGTCGCTGTATGGTTCTCGTGTCTTTCGGCGATCAGAAGCGGGTCCAGGCTCTGTGCTGCCAGCATCGTCAGCAACACCACCGCGGCGAACGAGGCCGCCGCAGGCCCCGGCGCCACCGCCATGTACTGCCCCGCCTGGATCAATGCGGTCAACACCGCCACCACGAAAATGTCGATCATCGACCAGCGACCGATAATTTCGGTCAGCCGGTACACGCGGAGATCGCCCAGGCGCGCCGCCGGCCGACCGGTCTGCAGTTTAAGGCACAGCCAGCCCAGCATGCCGATCTTGGCCATGGGCACCACGATGCTGGCCACGAAAATGATCACCGCGATCGGCCAGCTGCCGGTCTCCACCATGTGGACCACGCCGCCGATGATGGTGGCCGGCGTGGTGTAGCCCAGGCTGACCGTCGCCATGATCGGCAGGAAGTTCGCGGGTAACAGCAGCACCGCGGCCGCCAGCAGCAGCGCCCAGGTCCGCTGCAAGCGCAGGTGCGCCGGTGCCGGCAGACGATGACGGCAGCGCGGACAGGCGTGTCTGTTAGCGGCTGCGAATGTCAGCCCGCAGGCCCGGCAGAAGGCACAGTCCTGAGCCGCCGCGCTGGCGCCGGGTCGTAGCCTGGCTGCCCAGCGTCCGGCGGGCACGAAACGCTGCCAGTAGTCGGCCGGATGGAAGCGGCCGGTAACCGCCAGCATCACCACCGAGTACGCGCAAAAGGTGTAGAAGGCGGGCTCCAGCACCACGTTGGCCATGGTCACGATCTTGATCAGGCTGACCAGGATGCCGACGATGAACACGTCGCTCATCATCCAGGGTTCGATTGGGGACAGCCAGCGTGACACGGTCATACTGCCCGGCAACGGCCGATCCCGCGCCAGGGCCAAGCTGAGGTACAAAGCCCCGGCAAGATACAACCCGGGCAGGAACACGGTGGTGGCCAGCACCAGCAGGCCGAGGAACAGGAAGGCCTGATCCAGCAGCACGGTGCCGGCGTCGAGCAGCGCGATGGTGTGGCCCCGGCCCTGTACGTCGAACGACAGGAAATCAAAGCTCACCGACAGGCCGAGCAGGATCAGCCCGGCCAGCGATAGCGCCACCGTTCCGGCATGGGTCCGCCCGCCACCGCGGGTGATCCGATGCGCACAGCGCGGGCAGCGGGCCCGTTGCCAGGCGGCCAGATGGGGGACCTCACAGACCCAGTCGCAGACCGGGCAGACGTGGCTTTCGGCGGTGCTCATGGGGCAGCGTCAAACATCACGCCGCCAGCATACGCGAGTCGACGATAGCCCGGCCGCGCCCCGAGCCGTTCTAGTCCAGAGCGACGACCGCCACGCCGCTGATGCTGGCCCGCCCCTCGCCGTCGACGTTCTCGATCTCCAGCTCGACGCGGTTCTCGCCGTCCTCGGTGAACTTGCGTGCCACCCGACCGCGAGTGGTGACCTCGGCGTGTACCGGCACGATGTCCAGGAAACGTGCCTCCAGGTGCCGCAGCGCACTCTGTGGGACCCACTGCGTCACCAGCCGGCCGAGCCAGGCCATCCCGAGCATGCCGTGGGCGAATACATCCTCGAGGCCGGCCTGTTTCACGAAGTCGATGTCCACGTGCATCGGGTTGTGATCGCCCGATGCTCCTGCGTAGAGGGCCAGCTGCAGCCGGGTGATCGGTGGATGGGTCAGCTCGGGTAATGCGTCCCCGACCTCGATATCCTCAAAGCTCGGCAGTGCCATCACGGGTTCCTCACGACGATCACGGAGCGCAGGGTCGCCACCGGCGTCTGCTCCTGGTTGCTGACCTCGGTGTCCTTCACCACAAACTCCAGTTTGCCGCCCTTCTTGCTGTAGATGTCGCTGATGCGGGCGCGGAAAGTAACCCGATCCCCGGCATGCACCGGTGCGTGATAGGTGAAGTGCTGCTCGCCATGCAGGATCTGGCTGACGTGGATGCCCATGTCGGCATAGAAGGCGAACGGGTCGGGCACCTCCATTTCCAGGCAGAACAGGAACGTGGGCGGTACCGGCAGATCCGGATGGCCGGCGGCCTGGGCGGCCGACAGTTCCGAGTAGACGGCATCGGTTTCCCCGATCGCCCTGGCAAAGAAGCGCAGCCGTCCCCGTTCCACGTCGACGCTGTGGACGGGCAACTCCCGCCCGATGTGGCTAGTATCGATCATGTCCTCACCGAATTCGGATGTTGCGGCAACGGTAGCCTAATCCGTCGCGCGGGGCGATACCCGCCCTTTGGCTTGGGTTGCCGGGCCGTGTCCTCCCGCAATGTGTCCGCCGGGTAAATCGGTCGGCGTGATGGTCCGGGCGCGTGAGTCGCCTCGCATCACCCGCCGACAGGGGCATCAATGATGCGCATGACATGCCATTTGATACTGTCGAGACCAGCCCGCCTGACGATGGCGATTCGCGGGAAGCTATTGTCTTAGCGACCGGATCAAGCGAGAACCGCCCTTCAATGAACTGTATCCAGCTACTCGAACGCGCCGCGGCCCAGTGGCCGTGCCGGCCGGCGATCACCGATCGCGATGACACATGGACCTACGCCGCGCTTACCGATCGTGTGGCGCGTCTGGCAGGGGGATTGCGGCAACTGGGCGTGCGGCCGACGGATCCGGTAGCGGTCCTGGCGGCGCAGCATCGCGACACCCTGGTCGCCAGCCTGGCCGTTGCCTGGGCCGGGGCCGAGCTGGTGCCCATCGATCCACGCGGGTCGAGCGATGCCGCCGTGGCGGCCCTGCGGAATACGGCGGCGGTCGGCCTGGTCGTTGATGATGCCAACGGCGGACGGATTGGCGAACTGCTGGATCGCTGCCCGTATCTGCGCGTCTTGGTCCACGCCGGCCGGGATGCCGCGCCGGCCGAAGCGATCCCGCTGACGACGCTGGTCACCGGCCACGATCCACTACCGGCGCCGGATGCCGCCGAAATACATGCACTCGGGCGGTTTCACACCGATGGCATCGGCGGGCGGCCACGTCCGGTGCCGTTGCGGCACCAGGATTTCGTCGTGGCGGCATTATCACTACTGGCCGAGGGCGGGCTGCCGAATACGCCCATACTTTCCACCACCGAACCGCTTTCGAACGCTACCGTGATGACGGCGGCCATGGCGGTGATGATGCGGGCAGGGTGCCTGGTGATGCCTGAGGCAGGCGAATGGGAATGCGCGCATGGCCCGGCCGCGGTGACCGACCTCCTGACCACACCGGCATGGCTGCGCGCGTATCCCGGGCAGGCCGCGGACGACGCCGGCCACCTGCCGGATCGCATCCTGCTGGCCGGTGATCTTGCCGACGACACCCTTGTTGGCCGGACGCTTGCCGTCTTGCCCGGGGTCAGCCTGCGTCCGCTCTACGGCAATGCGGAAACCGCTGGTTTCATCAGCCTCGGCCCCCGACTGACTGCCGAACCACGAGAATCGACTACACCGGTCGGGGGCGCTGCTCCTCATGTCGACATCCGGGTTAGGGATCAGGCAAACCTTGATTGTCCGTCCGGACAGATCGGCAGCATTCTGGCTCGCGGACCCGGCGGCGCCGACTGGCTCGACACCGGCGACATCGGCCATTTCGACGACAGCGGCAGGCTCCACCTGGCCGGACGCGCCGGGGATGTGCTGATGCGCAACGACGACCCGGTCTATCTTCGCGCCATCGAGATGCGGCTGGCGATGCATTCCGATGTTGCCGATGCCGCGGTGATTGCTCACCGGGGCGGCATCCGGGCATGGGTGGTGCCTGCGGCGGGAGCGGGATTCGATGCCGAGTCGCTACGGACGTTCTGTTGCGACGGCCTGCCCGTCAGCCATCACCCCAATGAGATCTTTCCGCTGCCCGTACTGTCGCGGACGGCGGCCGGCCGGATCCGCAAACACCTGCTCAGGACAGGGCCGGCATCACCGGACAACGAGCAGGCCCCACCAGCAGGAGGAGAACCATCTTGAATCTCGAGGATATATTCGCCACCACACTCTTTGACGGCCAGACGGTATTCATCACCGGCGGCGGCAGCGGCATCAACCTGGGCGTGGCGCAGTGTTTCGCCCGCCTCGGCGCCAATATCGCCATCTGCGGCCGGACCCAGTCGAAACTAAATGATGCGGCGGCGATGCTGGAGACGCTCGGCGCCGAGGTGGTCGCCCAGGCGGCCGACGTGCGCGACATGGACGCGTTGGCGGAGGCCATGGCAACCACCGAGAGCCAGCTCGGGCCGATCAACGTGCTGGTAGCGGGGGCCGCCGGCAATTTCACCGCCCCCACGGAAAAGCTGTCGAGCAATGGTTTCCGCACCGTGATCGACATCGATCTGGTCGGCGCCTTCAACGCGGCACGGGCCGCGTTCGAGCAACTCCGGCAAACCCGTGGCTGCCTGATCTTCATTTCCGCCGGTCAGGCCCAGGCACCGTTCGAATTTCAGGCGCACGCGGGCGCGGCCAAGGCGGGCGTGGACAACCTGATGAAGACGCTGGCCTTGGAATGGGGGCCTTACGGCATCCGTGCGAACAGTGTGCTGCCTGGCTGGATCGCCGATACCGAGGGGCTCAAGCGGCTGGCGCCGCCCGGCAGTGAGCACCGGATTGCCGACGAGGTGCCCATCCGCCGCATGGGCGACACGACGGATGTGGGCGCTCTCGCCTGCTTCCTCGCCAGCCCGTTGGCGGGCTATGTCACCGGCAACGTGGTGGCCGCCGACGGCGGCATGATGCTGCGGGGTTCCGGCATCTGGACCCAGGTGATCGGGGCGATGCTGGCGGAGACCGACGCTAGCGGATGATGCGGCCTCGCCACGACCGGGGCTCCGCTTTCGGGACCGCGTCTGCTACACTTGCGCGCGCTTGCGCCGGTGGCGGAACTGGTAGACGCGCTAGGTTGAGGGCCTAGTGGGCGAATAGCCCTTGGGAGTTCGAGTCTCCCCCGGCGCACCACCCCTTCTCGTTGATATCGGGTCGATTCCGTCGGATCGACGGGATTCGTGTGCCTGCCGCATCCGCTGCCACCGACGCGCAGCCGGACTGGCATCTCCCGTTGCCGGGCATTACCCTGTTTTGTTCATAAAAAAGGCGGTCCCGAAGGACCGCCATTGAAACCGCGATGAGCCGGCTGGCGGGGGGGCACATCAGGTGACCCCCCGCAACGGCCCGTGCCGGTTTACGCGCCCAGTCGACGCATCGCCTGGGTAGTCAGGTACTTGTCGTAAGCGTCATCACCACTGGTGTTCCACTCGGACTTGTACCCTCCTGTCACTTCCTGTGCCTGGAAGAGGCGGCTCATGCGGCCCGACTGGATGTCGTGGCAGTGCACCCAGCGCCAGCTCCAGGGCTCGTGACCCTCACCGGTCTTCAAGCCGGTGTACTTGGAGAAGCCGGCCTGCCAGGTCTTCCAGATCTTGCCCTTGCGGTCGTAGTCGACACTGCGCACGAATTCGCCGTTACGCGCGTCCAGCCAGGTGCGGCGCTTGCCCACCGGGGAACGCGGATACTTGACCGGCTCGAGGTCGATCACGATGCATTCCGGACAGAGTTCCTGGGTGGTATCGAAGTAGGTCTGACCCTGGGGGCCACCGTGCACACCGAGCGCCCAGTTCGGGGAATCTTTCTGGCCTTCGTCCCAGCCACCATGGAAGTCGCCGAGCATCGGCTGACGGCCGACGATCTTCATGTTGCCCCAGGTGGCCAGCGGATCGCCGGCGGCCCAGGCGTTGGACAGGAACATGGTAATGCCCGGCACCAGCGGCTCGAAGCGCTGGTTGGTCGGATATTCACGCACGCGCTTGAACGCCGGCAGGTAACCCACCAGACCCGGGAACTGGCGCTGGTCATACGGCCAGGTGTTCAGGAACGAAGTGCCGGACTGCTCGTTGGGCGCGGTGAAGAACACCGACTGGTACCGCAGCATGTCTTCTTCGTTGTTCCAGACCTTGCCGTCCGGACGCACCGTGACCTGGAGTTCGGACCAGACGAATTCGTACTGGTACTGCACGTCGCCGTCCGGGCCAATGTCCCAGTCCTTGATCGCGTACTGCGAGTAGTTGTGACGACCCCAGCCGTAGTTGATGTTGGCCTGGGCCTCGTAGGCGTTCTTGGGTTCCGGGAACGGCAGACCGCCCTTGGCCGGGGTGCCCTGCTTTTCGTACCAGATGTTGCCGTCGTCGTCGACCACGGTCTTGCCGCGATTGGCGATGGTCTGCTCGAGGAATGGCTCCTCGAAGAGATCCAGCACATCGGTGGTAGCTTCGCGGATCTTGATCTGGCGGCCGTCATTACGGACCTCTTCCACGGCAATCGGATCGAGCAGGTGTTCCACGTGCTCGAGGTTGTCGGCCGTGATGGTATCGCCGACGGAGATCTTGCCCTTGGTGTGCTCCTCGATGGAGATCTGCTCATCGGGGTAAGCCATCTTGATGTCGGTCGACTGGCCCTTGGCCAGCATCGGCCAGACACTGCCAAGCACGCCGGCATAGCCGAGCCCCTTGGCGGTCTTCTCCATCATTTTTCGACGACCGTAGTCAACGTCGTACTTGCGGATATGCATATCGCCTCCTCCAGACATCGCATTTTAGCGACGGCAGCTTGATTGCCTGACTGCGTGCGCGCACACGATCAGACCCCAAAAACCGGTACGGGACGTGTTCTGGTTCCCGCCCGACAGTTATACGTCTCTAGCGGACGTACACCGCGTGAATTATATTGCCTATACGCGGTGCGAACCCGCCGAGTTTCAATATTCGTGAAAAACTACCCGACAGGGTGGGCCGGGTACTCACGCGGCCTCGGTCAGCATGGCGTCGATCACTGCCCGGTGATCCGGGAGCAGCGGCACCATGCCCTGGCAGGTACGGGCCACGGCCCGGGCGTCGCTGGGCTGGTGCTTGTGTCCTGCCTTGCGGGTGTTGCGGGGGAACCGCCCCATGCCCGCGAGAATGCAGATCCACGAGGTATGCGAGTACACCAGCTGTTCGCTGCGTTCATTGAGTGCGGCCAGGATATCCCCGCCACGGCTGTCCCAGGTGGCCAGCAACGCCTCGACCACATCCGAGCAGGGCCCATTCTCCCGGTTGTCGATCCAGTACGGCGTATCGGTGCGGGTATTGAGCTTGTAATGCATGAACACGTAGTCCCGCACGCCGTCGAAGGTCTGGCCGATCCGGCGGTTGAATGCCGCCCGCGCCGCTTCGCCCTGTCCGTGGGCGGTGATGAACTGTTCCAGCGTTTCCTGCACCAGCATCAGGGCGGTGGCTTCCAGCGGTTCGATGAATCCCTGCGACAGCCCCACGGCCAGGCAGTTGCCGGCCCAGCAGTCCTCGCGCCGCCCGATGCGCATCTTCAGATGCCGGGCTTCCACCGCGGGATCATGCTGGCCGGTGTGTTCACGCAATTCGCGCTCGGCCTCTTCCGGCGAGCAGTAATCTGACGAATACACGTAACCGTTGCCGAACCGGTTGGTCAGCGGAATCTTCCAGGCCCAGCCGTGGCGCAGCGCCGTTGACAGCGTCTCCGAGGGCAGGCCGACGTTCAACTCCGTGGGCGTGGGCAGTGCCACCGCGCTGTCGTTGAACAGGTGATCCCGGTAGGAATGGAACGGTACCTCCAGCGTACGACCGATCAGCAATCCGGCAAAGCCGGTGCAGTCGACGAAGAGGTCGGCCGCCATCCGGCCGTGACGTTCGGTGTGGACCGCGGCGATGTCGCCGGTGCCGGTCGGCTCGACCTGGTTGACCGTGTCCTCGATGTGGCGAACTCCCATGGCCAGCGACTTGCGCTTGAGGAATTCACCGATCAGGCCCGCATCGAAATGGTAGGCGTAGTCGGTACTGTAGTTGCCGCGCCCCGCCACCGGTGCCCGGCGGCCCTGGGCCAGATGCTGGGATACGAAGAATGAATCGGGATGGGCGTCGACTGCCACGCTCTTGCGACGCCGCAGGTCGGCGTTATGGAAGAACGGCTGGATGAACGGATTGTCGTCGAGCGTGAAGAAGGGGTGGTAGTAGCTGCGATAGCCTTGGCGGGTCGACCAACCGGGAAACCGGATGCCGCACTTGTAGGTCGCATTGCAGGCCGGCATCCACTCGCTTTCGGGAATGCCCAGACGTTCGAAGAAGACTCGCATGCGGGGCGTCGACCCCTCCCCCACGCCGATAGTGCCGATCGCCGCCGACTCCATCAGCGTAATCCGGGTGCCGTGCTGCCGCCAGGCATGGGCGAGCAGAATCGCGGCCATCCAGCCGGCGGTGCCACCGCCGATGATCAACACGTTGTCGGGCGGATTCTGCGGTACGGTCTTCGCGGTTCCGGTCATGTTCGCTATTGCTCCTCGATCAGGCGCCGATGGCGTCGTCGGTTGCCGGCAGCAGGCGCGCCACTGTCTGCTTCAGCTCGGCCAGCGATTCATCCACGCGCCGGCCGCTGGTGTCCACCACCGCATCGGCCCGCCGGTATTCGGCCTCGCGCTCCGCAAGAATACGCTTGAGATCGGCCATGGCCTCCTCGTTGCTCTCTTCCATCGGACGCAGATCACCCTGGGCCCGAACCCGGTCCATGTGCTCTTCGGGACTGGCCCGCAACCAGACGGTGCGAAAGCTGCCCTGCAGCAACTGATACGTCGCGGGTTCGGAAACCAGACTCCCGCCGACTTCGAGAATCGACTGGCGATGGCCGGCCACCAGGTTCTCCAGCGCCTGGCGCTCAAGCCGCCGGTAGCTCTTCTGGCCGCCCAGGGAAAACAGTTCCCCGAGCTGCATACCACCCAGTTCCTCGATCAGTTCGCTCAGTCGGAAGAACGGCATGCCCAGCGCTTCCGCCAGATGACAACCCAGGGTGGTCTTGCCGGCCCCGCGCAGGCCAATCAGGGCAATGCCGCCGCGGCTGTCACGGCGTTCGCCGAGGTACTCCCGCAACAGTTCCCGCGCCCCGGCCACCGCATCCGGCGGTAGCCGGGTCAGCAGACGGCGCAACTCCGGATCCATGGTGCGGTTGCCCTCGTTTGTCGCCAACACCAGATCGCCGAAATCCACGCCCAGGGCCGAGGCCAGCTGCCAGAGCACGGTTACCGAAGGGTTGGCCTTGCCCCCTTCGAGTTGCGCCAGATAGCGTTCGGAGATAGACGAATGCCGGGACAGCAAACGTCGCGTCATGCCGCGGGCTGCGCGCAAACCACGCAGCCGGTCGCTAAGCGCCAGCAGATAACCGTCAAGCTGTGGTTCGAGTTCGTCGGCCAAGAGACGTACGGCTTCGGAGATATAATGCATACCGTACCGCATTACCGCGGCGCCCGGCAGGCCCCCGTACACCGGCGCCCGACCGGTTCACTCAGCCCTCGATGCGCACGAACTCGAAGTCGCCGGGTTTCTTGTCCACCGGCACCTTGGCCGGCGCGATCCAGCCGGCGAACTTCCCGGGTTCGTAGCAGGGCTTCATCAACGAAGTCACGTAAGCGTAGTCATCGTCGCCGGGCAGCCATTCGTCCGCGTTCGCCTGCCACTCATCGGCGCTGACGATCTCGCCCGCCGGGGTGACGTTGAGATCGGCGAACTGCCCTACCTGCCGGCGGAAGGCCTGATGCGGAAGCGCCAGCTCGAAGTCGATCCCCGCCTTGGCGATCACCTTGTTCCAGCGCTTGACGCCGGAAGCGCACTCGCGGATGTAATCGTCACGCAGCCGGGCGTTGAGGGAATGCAGCGCCGGCCGGTCGACGAATTCAAAGTCGCCGTTGACCGCCTCGAGCACCGGATAAGTGTCGTTGTGCAGCTGGTGGTCGTCGTCAATATCGGCTTCCTTGTAACGTCCCTTGATGCCGGCGGTGAAGGCGTTGGCGGCATTGGTCGAGGTTTCCGAGCCGAACAGATCCTCGCTGACGGTGAAGTGAAAGTTCAGGTAACGCTGCATCAGCGGCAGGTCGATGACCCCCAGCTTGCGTACCGTATCCACATCGTGGGGATCCTCGACGCCCGCCTCGTTCATGGCGTCCACCGTGCGCTGGATGGTGCGTTTGACCCCGTCCTCGCCCACGAACATGTGGTGGGCTTCTTCGGTGAGCATGAACCGGCAGGTGCGCGACAGCGGATCGAAGCCGCTCTGGGCCAGCGATTCGAGCTGGAACTTGCCGTCCCGATCGGTGAAGAAGGTGAACATGAAGAAAGCCAGCCAGTCCGGTGTGGCCTCGTTGAAAGCCCCGAGAATGCGTGGCGTGTCCTCATGACCGGAACGGCGCTGCAGGAGGGCTTCCGCCTCCTCGCGCCCATCGCGGCCGAAATGGGCCTGCAGAAGGTAGACCATCGCCCAGAGGTGGCGGCCTTCTTCCACGTTGACCTGGAACAGGTTGCGCATGTCGTACAGCGAGGGAGCAGTCTGGCCCAGCAGCCGCTGTTGTTCCACCGATGCCGGCTCGGTGTCGCCCTGGATGGTGATCAGGCGCCGCAGGGTGGCCCGGTGCTCGCCCGGGACCTCCTGCCAGGCGGGTTTGCCCTTGTCGTCACCGCAGGGAATGGTGCGGCCCTCCTCGGCCGGGGCCAGCAGAATGCCCCAGCGGTACTCGGGCATCTTCACGTAGCCGAACTGGGCCCAGCCCTTGGGGTCCACGCCCACCGCAGTGCGCAGGTAGACCTCGTTGTCCTGGAAGCCTTCCGGACCCATGCCGAGCCACCAGTCGATGAACCCGGGGTGCCATTTTTCCAGGGCACGCTGGAGCCTGCGATCGCCGGCGAGATTCACGTTGTTTGGGATCTTTGTCTCGTAATCGACTGCTTCGTATGCCATATCTAATTCTCCGGTGCGTCAGCGTCAGACCCTGACCTTGTCGTAATCCGCGCGGCGGCCGCTGCCATAAAGCCGCAGCGCGCCCTGTTCGCCCGCCGCGTTGGGTCGCTGGAAGATCCAGTTCTGCCAGGCGGTCAGGCGGCCGAAGATTCGTGTTTCCATGGTTTCGGGGCCAGCGAAGCGCAGATTCGCTTCCATGCCGACAAGGGCGTCCGGCGAGAACGCGCGGCGCTCCTCCAGCGCCAGGCGAACCTCGTCCTCCCAGTCGATATCGTCCGGGGCGAAGGTGACCAGACCGGCATCGAGCGCAGCCCTGGCATCGATGTCCTTGCCGATCAGCTTGCCGGCCGCGACCAGCTGATCGTCATGCCCGTAGAACCGGGTCTGCAACCGCGTCAGGCCGTTGCTCATCGGATACAGGCCGAAGTTGGATTCGGTCAGGCGGATGGTGGCCGGGGTCTGATCCGGATCTTCATCCTCGAAGACGCCGTCCAGCATGTAGCTGCGGTCCACCGCGAACAGGATTTCCGCCACAAAGCCGGTGAAACAGCTTCCCGGAGTCACCAGCGCGAACAGGCTGCGCGAGGTCAGGTCCAGGCGCTTCATCACCCGTTTCCAGTACAGCCGGATTTCGCGCATCAGCCAGTGGTCGGCATGTGCACCAAGCAACGCATCATAGGCGGCTACCTGTTCGGCATCGCCCTCGGTACGCAACAGCAGCGAGCCGATTTCCAGTTCGTTGACCCGCAGGTGCAGGAGCAGATCGTCCAGTTCGCGGGCCAGGGCCAGCACCCAGAAACCGGCGCCCTGCTTCACTACCTCGTCCATCGTCGATGGCACTTCCTCGGCCAGCGTCTTGAGGGTGATGTCCGCGGTGGCCGCGTCCCGATCCAGCCGGGCAGCAATGTGCTCGTACTCGATCACGTCATCGCCGAACCGGCGCTGCAGCGGCTTGAGCTCGACGCCCTGCGCCGATGTACCCGGGCGATCGGACTGCGCGGCCATGGCCTGCGCCTGCTCGAGCACCGCCTGATCCATTCGTGAGGCCGGCACCACGGCGTCGACAAGACCCCAGTCCACCGCGCGTCTGCCCTTGACGCCCTCTTCGATGGTGCAGAACACGTCGGCCAGATCACGGCGGACCTTGCGCTTGTCCAGGATTCGGGTCAGCCCGCCGGTGCCGGGCAACACGGCCAGCAATGGCACTTCCGGAAGCGCCACCGCCGCGTTGCCGTCATCGGCCATCATGATGTGATCGGTGGCCAGGGCCAGCTCGTAGCCACCGCCGGCGGCCATGCCGTTGATCGCACACAAATACTTCTGCTGCGAGTTGTCGCTGGCGTCCTCGATGCTGTTGCGGGTTTCGTTGGTGAACTTGCAGAAATTCACCTTCAGCGCATGGCTGGAGCTGCCCAACATGCGTATGTTGGCACCGGCACAGAACATGCGCTCCTTGCCCGAGGACAACACCACCGTCTTGACCTCCGGATGCTCGAAGCGCAGCCGCTGGATGGCGTCGTTGAGCTCAATATCGACACCGAGGTCATAGGAATTCAGCTTCAGGTCGTAACCGGGGAACAGTCCGCCGTCCTCGCTGACATCCATGTCCAGCCGGGCAATCTCCCCGTCGAACAACAGCCGCCAGTGACGGTATTGATCCGGATGGGTCTGAAAATCCACCGGGTGGTCTGCTGCATCGGTTGCTCCGGTCATTGCCGTTGCACTCATGTTGTTGCTCCTTGCCGGCATTCATTTTCACCCTGTTTCCGCACTATAATGCACTATGCAAGCATGGTCAATGCAGTATTATGCATTATAGTGCTCCTTACTCGGCGCCATTGAGCTCTATCCGCGGAAAATCCACCCCGCCAGGCCGCAGACAGCGGTCCAGGCATGGCCACCATGTCGCCAGATGCAGGCCCATGAGCGTCGCCTGTGGTACCCGTGCAAACGCCTGCCCTGATTCCAGCCGCAGACGGGCCACCGCCGACCGCCAGCCCATCCGCCGCCGCAGCAGGGCCTCGGCCGCCCGGGTCAGACCGTTCAGACAGTGGCGGCGGACATCGGCCGAATCGGTGCCGGATGCCAGTGCCGTCCAGAGGGAAGCGGCCTCCCACCAGAAGCCCTGGTTGAAGCAGTCCACGCCGTACCGATAGGGTCCGCAGTGCTGCCAGTCGGCGGGGTCGGCGGCCGAGATGTCGAATGCCGGCATATGGCTGCTATCCGGCCGCGCATCGCGCCCCGGCAGAAACCGGAATGCCGGCAGCGGCAACGCTGAATAGCGTGGTCCGGACCAGCCCTCGAGACCGGCATCCCCCGGCACGGCCGGCGCGTGATGATGGCCACCGTGATCGGTGTCGACGTCGTCGAAATGCCAGCGATCGGGGATCACGTCAGACACCGCCACGTGACGTCAATGCGGATGCGTTGGTAGTTGGCGGACGCGACTTCATGCGATTTTCCAGGAATTGCGTGGTGGCACTGATGACGGCTTGTGGCTGATCACGATAGGCGGCGTGACCGCAGGGCTCGGGCCAGAGGGTCTGCACCGGGCCGGACACCTGGCGTTCGATTGCCTCGATCTGGGCCGCCGTGCCGTACTGGTCCTGAACGCCCTGGATCAGCAATACCGGCACCTGTACCCCGGGCAGGAATGATTCGAGATTCCAGTCCAGGAAAGCGGGATCCAGCCAGGCGTCGTTCCAGCCCCGGAACGCCACATCGACATTGTCGCCGTGGTATTTCGCCAGTCCCGTGCGCAGATCGCCCTGCTCGTAGGCGTGGCGGGCCTGCTCGATCGCGGCAACGCACACATCCTCGTTGAACACATGCGGCGCCATCAGAACCAGGGCGGCCACACGTGGGTCGTCGACACTGCCCGCATGGATCAGGGCAATCGACCCACCGTCGCTGTGGCCCACCATGATCGCCCGCTGGATGCCGGCGGCATCCAGTACCTGCGGCAGCACCACCTGCGCCTCGTGATGCATGTAGGTCAGCGGCCGTGGCAGGTCGACGGGGTCCGAGCCGCCGTAGCCGGCCCGGCTGTAGACCAGGGCACCGCAGCCGGTGGCCGCCACCAGGCGTTCGGGAAAATCCTTCCACAGCCCCACGCAGCCCAGCCCCTCGTGCAGGAACACCAGCGTCGGCGCCTGCCCCGGGCCGGGTCCCAGCCAGCAGGCTTCAAGACGCTTGCCGTCGGCGATGATCTGGATCCCGTGCCGTTTCAAGGTCAGGCCCGTAGCTTGAAGCGCTGGATCTTGCCGGTGGCGGTCTTTGGCAATTCGTCCAGGAAATCGATCCAGCGTGGATACTTCACGGTGGCAATGCGCGCCTTGACGAAGCCCTGCAACTCCGCGGCCAGATCGTCGCTGGCGGTGCAGCCGTTCTTGAGCACGACGAAGGCCCGGGGCTTGAGCAGGTTGTCGCCTTCGTCATGGGGTACCACGGCCGCTTCCAGCACCTGATCGTGGGCGATCAGCGCCGATTCCACCTCGAACGGCGACACCCACTGGCCGCTGACCTTGAACATGTCGTCGGTGCGCCCGCAGTAGTGGTAGCAACCTTCGGCGTCGCGGTAGTACTTGTCCCCGGTGCGGGTCCAGTGGCCCTGAAAGGTGTCCAGGCTCTTGTCGCGCCGGTTCCAGTAGCCGGTGCAGGCCGAGGGACCGTTGACCAGCAGTTCGCCGATTTCCTCCTGTCCCACCTCGTGATCGCTTTCGTCCACCAGCCGCACCGAATAGCCCGGCACCGGCTCGCCGGAGGTGCCGTAGCAGACCCGGCCCGGACGATTGCTCAAGAAGATGTGCAGCATCTCGGTGGAGCCGACCCCGTCCAGCACTTCCGCACCAAAGCGCGCCTGCCAGCGCTCACCCACTTCCTTCGGCAGGGCCTCGCCGGCGGAAATGCAGCGCCGCAGGACCGGTGAAGCGCTGTCCCGATTGTTCGCGTCATCGGCCAGAATGGCGGCGTAAAGCGTTGGCACACCGCCGAAAATCGTCGGCTGGTGTTCACGCAGGACCGCCATCACGGCATCCGGCGCCGGTCGGCCGGGCAAGTAAACCGCGGTGGCACCGATCGCGAACGGGAAGGTCATCCCGTTGCCGAGCCCGTACGCGAAGAACAGCTTGGCCGCCGAAAAGATGACATCCTCCGGCTCGATGCCCAGCACGCCGCGGCCGTAGCACTCGGCGGTGGCGGGCAGATGCCGGTGCAGGTGCAACACGCCCTTGGGGGTGCCGGTGGAACCGGAGGAATACAGCCAGAAGGCCACGTCGTCGGCGGTGGTCGGGGCGGGCTCCAGGTCCGATCCGGCCGCAGCCAGTAGATCGGCCAGCGATTGTTCGTCGCGGCCGGGCTGACCGTCAACGATGACCGTATCCAGAAATGGCTGCTCGGCCAGTGCCGGCCGCACTTCATCCAGCAGCGGTTCGCTGACCACCAGCACCCGGGCCCGGCAATCGGTCAGGATGTGGCGATAGTCCGAGGTTCGCAGCAGGGTATTGATCGGGATCGGAATGATGCCGGCCTTGATCGCCCCCCAGAACACGGCCGGGAAACGCCGGCTGTCATGCATGATCATCGCCACCCGGGATTCCTGGCGCAGCCCCAGCGCCAGCAGCGCATTGCCGGCCCGGTTAACCAACTCGGTCAGTTCGTCATAGCTAACCGGCCCGTCGGCATCGATGATCGCAGTGCGCCCGCCGTGCCCTTCCCGGCCGTGACGGTCGATGAAGTCCGTCGCGGCGTTGTAGTCGCGGGGCGGATGCACCCCGGCGAAACCCTGCGTCATGCCCGTCTCCTCCTCGTTCCGGGCCCTGCGGGCCTTGTTATCGTTTCCTAGTCAAACACCTCGATCACCAACGCTGCCGCGGTATCGCCGGCCGCACAACCGGTGAACAGCCCCAGTCCACCCCCTTCCAGGCGCAGGGCCTCGATCAGTTCCGCAATCGAACGCAGGCCGGTCGGACCCTGCGGATGGCCGTAGACCAGACTGCTGCCGTAGATGTTGGTGCGATCCAGTGCAAACCCGGTCTGCTTTTCCAGCCACAGATCATTGACCGCAAACGGGTTGTGCGTATTCACCAGCTTGATGTCGGCATAGGTCAGGCCGGCATTGGCCAGGGCCCGTTCGGCGGCCAGCACCGGTGCCTTGGGCATGTGCGCGGCCGCCGCGCGGCCGAAGCCGGTGGCGATCAGGCGCACGATGCCGTTGCCGCCGGACAGTTCGCGGGCGGTCGCCTCGTTGCAGATCAGCGCGCCGGCCGTGCCGTCTGCCGGATGTGTCTGCATACCCATCGTGACCACACCGCCAGCCATCGGCTTGAGTGCCGCCAGGCCTTCCGCGGTGGTCGGTGGGATGCCCTGGTCGGCATCGATCTCGGTCACCCGGCCCTTGCGGTCGGTCAGGCGAACCGGCTGCATGTAGCGGTGCTGGAATGCCCGGTCATCGGCCAGGGATTTCTCGTATTGGCAGTATCTTAGAAGCGCGACCTCATCCAGGGCTTCGCGGGTGAAGCCGGCTTCCGCGGCCACGTTCTCCGCCGTGGCCACCATCGCCTTGCCGGTCACCGGATCGGCGGCGAAGTTGTCCAGCACCCAGTTTTCGGTGCCCGGGCTGCCGCCCATGCTGCGGCTTCTGGGGTAGACCATCAGCGGGCCGTTGCTGGTGCGGTCGGTGGTCAGCGCCAGCACGGTCTCGTCGGGGTCGTTGTCCACGCTGGCCGCGGCGCTGGCCACACAGGCCACGGCGGTGGCGCAGGCCTGGGAGATATGCGGTCCGGTAATGCCCTCGGCGCCGATGCGGGCGGCGGTCCAGGGCACGGCGTAGAAGGAATCCTCCTGCGGCACGGTGGTGCCCATGACCAGCTGGGTCAGCCGCCCGGGGTCGAAATTGCGCTGGGCGAGCGCATCGTTGGTGACGGTCACGCCCAGATCCATGCTGGAGACATCCGCCAGCGCCCCCTGCCACCGCACGAACGGCGAGGACCAGGCGAAGCCGCAGGGGATGAATGCGTTATCGAATTTCATATCGCAACCGTTTGACGTTCACTTGTTTTCTCGTACCGCGACCAGCGCGTTCTTGTAGGCGCCGCGGGGCAGGCCGCCGGGTTCGAGCACCGTGACTCGAATGCGAACCTGCATCTGCGAGCGCACCGCGCTTTCCAGCGCCCCGGCGATCGCAGGATAGCTGGCGGCCGCGAGACCCTCGCAGGCCTCGACGTCCACCGGGATGGCCTCGTCGAAGCGGACCAGGTCCTTGTACGCCTTCCAGATACGCAGGGTGGGTTCGAGCCGTCCGGCGAAGGATTCCGCTACCACATCACGGATGGCGGTGGGGAATACGTTCATGCCCTTGTAGATCAGCATGTCGTCGGTGCGGCCGATGCAGCGCAGGCGCGGTGAGGTGCGGCCACAGGCACAGGCCACATCCACCACCTGGGCGTGGTCTCGGGAGCGATAGCGGATCAGCGGCGCGGCATCCCGCTGGAAGGTGGTGTAGACCAGCTCGCCGGTGGCGCCGGCGGACCAGGGCACGGGCTCCCCGCTGTCCGGGTCGATCAGTTCCACCGCCACATACCGCTGGGCGTTGAAGTGCATGCCGTCGGCGACGTCGCATTCGCCCCACATGCCCGGAATCACATCGCCCATGCCCATGACCTCGCGCAGGCCGTCGATGCCCAGGCCGGTTTCGATCTTGTGCCGGATGGCCGGCTGATCCAGCCCCGGCTCTCCGCCACAGAGCACCTTGCGCAGGGACGACTCGATGCCGGTGGTCTCACCCACCTCGTCCCAGGTCTCGCTCAGGTAGGTACCGAACGAGGTGGTCGCCAGCAACGCCGTGGTGTGCAGCCGGCGCATTTCCCGCAGGATGCGCTCGGTCGGGAAACCGCCCAGCCAGCAAAGGGTGGCACCGATTTCGCGAAATGCCTCGGCATAGGGCAGACCGCCGGCCACCCCGGGCAGCCCGACCAGGTGGGCGATCACGTCCTCGCGCCGGATGCCCGCGGTGAAGAAGTTCTGGGCGATGGCATCGGTCCACATCGCCACATCCGCACGCGTCACCGGATAGTACAGCGGCACCCCCGAGGTACCGGAGGAGGACACCGTCTGCACGATGTCCACCAGCGGCGCGGCCTGATTCGCACCGAAGGGCTCGGTCGCCGAGGCATCCGCCTGGGCGTTCTTGAGGTGCTCTTTCCCGGTGAACGGCAGTCGCTGCAGATCCTCGAATGCATTAATCGTGACATCGCCGGTCTCGGCCAGCAGTCCGGCGTAAAGGCGCGAAGTCTCCCGAATCCGCGGGACCGCCTCCGAGACACATTGAGCCTGCCAGGCCTGGACTTCGGACCAGGGCTTCGTCTCCAGTTCCGGGCTCCAGTAGTCGGTCATGCAAGCGCCTTGATGGCGGCCTTGAGATCCGCAATCCGCGTATCGGCCGGCACTTCGCCGGCGGTGATGATCACTGCCGCGCCGTAGGCCGACCCACGCCAGGTTGAAGGGTCAGCCGGCAGCATGACCGCGTGAATGTCACCTGCCTGCGCCGCGGCCTCCGCCGGCGCCAGACAGGGCACCACCTGATCCGGCCAGTCGCCAGCCCCGGGCCCGGATGCGCCGACGAAGCCCAGCAGCACCGGCATCTTGTGAAAATGGGCCACGTTGGTCACCGGGGCCAGCGCGTCGTCCCACAACTCGCGCACGTCGGTATCGTCCGGCGCGCCCACGGTTTCCTGCAGCACCACGGCATGGGCGCCGGCCTCGCCGAAGGCCCGCACCAGCGCGGTGAGGAACCCTCCAGCGTAGTCGAACGCGTCTTCCTGTTGGTCGCCGACTGCCGTCGGCACCAACTGCTGTACCAACGTGGCCGGGCCCGTCAGCCCCACCAGAAGAGCCGCCTCGCCGTCCGTGGCGGCCAGCCGACGGGTCAGTTCCAGCGCGGCCTGCAAGCGCGGGCTGCTTGCAATGGCACCGGATTCGTCGGCCTCCAGCGCCGACGGACCGGCCGGTTGCGTGAGCCGCGGCGGCCAGGTCGACAGATCGACCCCGGCCCCGAGCGCCTCGGCTTCGGCCAGGCTCGGCACGGTCACGTACAGCGCCGGCAGACCCAGGACACGGCGGGTTTCGGTCAGTCCCTTGCCCAGGCGGGTGGCGTCCACCACCATCGCGGCCGGCGCCAGTGCCTCGATCTGGGCGCCGACGCCGTGGATCACGGGCGCGAAGAGAGGGTCGCCCTCCCCGGCCACGCCGCGGGCCAGATCGGCCAGGCTCTTGCGGGCATCCGTCGGCATCAGGCGCGTACCAGCGGGCCACGGGATTCGGCATCCGGCCAGGTGCCGTAGTGCACCAGAATCTCCTCCGGCGGCTTCTTCTGCGACCAGGAGGCCATGAATTCGTCCCAGGGCAGGCCGCGTCTGGCGCGGGCTGCCAGTTCGTCCTTGCGCGCCTGTTCGCTGGCCGCCTCGTCCACGGCCTGGCGCTCGGGATCCCAGACCACCTTGTAGACGAACTCGGCAGCCTCCTGCGACACCACGCCCTTCTGGATATCGGCTTCCAGCGCCAGCGGGTCCCGGTCCAGCGGATCGCCGTAGCCGCAACCTCCGGTGGAAAAGGCGAACGTCACGATATCGCCCTCGTTGTAGGCACGTACCGAACGGCCCATGAACTCGACCTCGTAGTCACCGCCGATGGTGCGATTGGAAAGGATGTCGTAGGCGTCCATGTTCAGCGCCTCGCTGCCCTCGGCCATCATTTCGGTGATGTTGGCCTGGCGGATGCCGATGCCAGGCAGCGTGCACGGCGCATAGCCGCCGAACAGGCCCTGCGGGGTCTGCAGCCGGGTGTTGTCGGCAATGGCCATCAGCGCCACCTGCGGCTTGTGGTGGGCCACCCAGACCTGCACCGTGCCTACGCCGCCGCGGTATTTGCCGTGACCGCAGGAATCGCGCAGATGGTTGGACACCGGGATCAGCAACGGAAACTCGTTTTCCACAAACTCGCTGTTCGGCGCCCGGCCGAACGGCGCCCAGGGGAAGCCGAAGGAGTCCATGCCGTCCATGTCCGGCAACGCCCCCTGCCCTTCGCTGTTGATGGAATAGGCCATCATGTCGGCGAAATCGGTTTCCCACTGGTTCTGACCGGCCAGTACCAGGGCGTTGCCGCCGTTGCCCAGCGAGGCCCCGGCCTGGCGCCAGTCGGAGGTGGAGAACAGCGCCTTGGCAAAGCAGTTGTGGTTGGCGCTCATCACCCCGGCCGAGATCATGACCGAGTTCGACGTCGCCGCCCGCGGGTCGGGACTCAGGCAGGTGTTCTGGCCGAACTTGAAGTCGATGGACGCGAACGTGCCGTTGTTGATCGGCAGCGCGTGGAACAGATACTCATAGATGTAGTTGGAGAAGTGCGCGATGGCCGCCTGGGGATGGGCGTTGTAGGAACTGGCGGTTTCCGGGCCGGTCTTGGAGAAATCGACGACCAGCTTGTCACCACGTTTCTCCATGTCCATGTAGCAGTTGCGCACGATGCCCTGCTGCAGGCCCACGGCGTCGGCGAAGGTCACGCAGCGGTAATGGCCATCCGGCCACAGGCTGATCAGGTCGGCGGCGCCGGCCTCGGCCTGCTGGAGCATGCGCCGGAACAGGCCGCGCAGGTAATCGGCCCCCTCGCGCTCGCAGACCTCCAGGATCCGCCGACGTACCCGGTCGGCGGTGGTGCAACGGGCCTTGAGGTCGACATTGATCATCGACTGGGCCCGCAGCCCGAAGGCCTCGAACATGGTGACGATGTCGTCGCGGAGTTCGAAGTTCTCGCCGATCTTCATCGGCGGCAGGTTCATGCCCTCCTCGAAGCGCGAGGTCGCCGATACCGGCATGCCGCCGGGCTCGATCGCCCCGGTTTCGGTGGTGTGGACCAGGGCGGCGGTCCAGGCCACCAGTTCGCCCTCGAAGAACACCGGCATCATTACCATCTGATCCGGGTTGTGAACGCCACCGTAGACCGCGTCGTTGGCAAACCACAGGTCGCCGTCCCTGATCCCGGGATTGTCGCCGTACGTCTCCATGACGAACTTGCTGATCAGCGGCGGAATTACCGAGTGCAGGTAGGTGCCGCAGGAGGCATTCACCATGTCGCCTTCCGCAGTCATGATCCCCACCAGCGAATCGCCGGCCACCCCCATGGCACAGCGACAGGTGCGCTGAAATACTTCCATGGCCTCGGAGAGGATGTCGTTGGTGCGCTGGAAGCCAATTTCCACCTGGGCGGCGTCCAGCTTTTCGGCCAGCGCCAGTTCCTTGTCGCTGGCCGGGTTGGGCTTGAGCCACTTGAGTTTCTGTTCGAGTGTGGGGATTGCCATATTTAGTTTCCGCTCGATTACTTCCGAAAATCTTTAATCCTGAACCGCGAAGGACGCAAAGAACGCAAAGATAATGATGAATTGTTTACCTTTGCGTCTTTTGCGCCCTTGGCGGTTTGAGCTCGACATGTTCAAGCACCCGCCTCCATCACGCCGAGACCATGCTTGTCGATGGAAAAACGCTGTCCGGGGGGCACCACGATGGTGGTGAATTCGGCCTCGATGATCACCGGGCCGTCAATCACATTGCCGGGTTCGAGCTTTTCGAAGGTGTAGATCGGAGTGTCCACGCTCTCGCCGGTTTCCGGCCAGAAGGCCTCACGCGAACCATTGGCGGCTGCGACGGGATCGGCGCCCGCCATCTCGCGTTCCACCAACTGCGGCTTGTGGGTGGGCACCGTAACCCGCAGGACGAAATTGTCCAGGAACGCACCGCCCGGCCGGTTGACCACCAGCGGACTGTAGGCATCGGAGATCTCGGCCTCGAAGGCTTCGTAGACCACCCTGGCGTCATCCTCCGAGTCCAGCCGCACCCGGGGCGAGGCGAAGCGTTTCACCTGCACCTGCCCGCCATAGAGCATGTCCAGTTCCAGCGAGAAGATGGCATCCGCCACCGGCAGACCCTCGGCCATCAGTTCACCACGCGCCTTCTCCATCAGCGCCTCGACGGTGGTGTTGAACTGCTCGCGGTCAGCGACGAAGTTTTCCGTCTTCGGCTCCATGAACATCATGCGCCGGGACTGCTCGTACATGTGCACGAAGTCCATGATGGATGAGCCTACCGCGCAGAATACCGGGGCCGAGGGGAATATCACCGCCCGGGGCACATCCGCCTTGAACCCGGACACATGAGTGGGCCCGGCCCCGCCGAAGGCGAACAGCACGAAGTCGTCCGGCCGGAATCCGCGCATGTGCACTTCGCGCTTGATGGCCGAGGCCATGGATTCGTCGATGATGCGACGGATCTGTGCCGCTGCTGCCAGCACACTGATGCCCAGCGGCTCGGCAATCTTGTCGCGGATGGCGCGTTCGGCCTTGCGTACGCTCAATTTCATCTTGCCGCCGAAATAGTTGCCGGGGTTCATGTACCCCAGCACCACGTCGGCGTCGGTGACCGTGGGCTCGGTACCGCCCTGGTTGTAGCAGACCGGCCCGGGCATCGACCCGGCGCTGCGCGGCCCCACGGTCAGCCGTTTGGTCACCGGATCCACCGCGGCGATGGAGCCGCCGCCGGCGCCGATCGACAGCGTCTGCATCATGGTCATGTTGACCATCCAGGTGTCGATCACCGGCTTGAAATCGTAGTTGCGCACCCCGGATTCCACCACCAGCGCCACATCGAACGAGGTGCCGCCGACGTCGCCGGCGATGACGTTCTTGTAGCCGAGCTGCTTGGCGAAATGGGCCGAGCCGATCAGGCCCGCAATCGGCCCGCCGTTGAAGGTGCGCGAGGCGCTGGTCTTGAAGATTTCGCCGCAGCCGCCGGAGTTGTGGATCATCAGGAACGAACCGCGATAGCCCTGGTCGCGAATCTTGTCCCAGGTGGCGCTGATCTCGGCCTGCATGTCGCGCTGCAGGTAGGCGTCGAGCACACTTGTCATGGTGCGCTCATACTCACCAATCTTGGGTACCACGGCCGACGACAGCACCACCGGCACGAAGCCCAGCTGATATTCCTTGTACTCCTCGCGGATGATCTCGCGCACCCGCCGTTCGTGCTGCGTGTTGACGAACGACCACATCAGCGAAATGACGATTGCGCGCGCCCCCTTGTCCATCAGGGTGCGGAGCTTGTGGCGCACATCCTCCTCGTCCAGAGGCCGGACGATACGGCCGGTGGAGTCGACGCGCTCGCGCACGCCCACGGTCATGTCCCGGGTGATCAGTGGCATCGGCTTGCGCTGGGCCGGAATGTTGCGGATTTCCGATACCCGGCGGCCATCCAGCCACTGGGCGCCGCGACCGATCAGGATGGTGTCCTCAAAACCCTCGGTAGTGACCAGGCCCACCCGGGGGCCCTTGCGCTCGATCAAGCGGTTCAGTGCCACTGTGGTGGAATACCGCACGACGTCGATGCGCGGCAGCAGTTCCGGCATGGTGGTGCCGAGCTTCGCCGACACCGCCTCGATGGCGTCCTGGAAACCCACGGACAGGTCGTGCGGCGTAGTCGGGCACTTGGCGATGGTGGTCTCGCCATCCAGGTTCAGCACCAGATCGGTGAAGGTGCCGCCGACATCGATGTCGATTGACTGCATCTGACGTGCTGTCTCCCCGCTCATCCCGCATCCTCCTCTGCACTACCGGGCCGGCAGATCTTGCCGTCGCGGATTTCTATTTCACGGTTGTCCACACGCTTTTTCAGCGCATCCAGATCCACCTCGATGTCGTGGGTGACCGGATGTCCCGGCGGCAGATACTCCACCTCGATCTGGCGCGAACAGGACGGGCAGTAGAACTCCAGCACGTGTACCCAGTCGGCATCGGGCACGAAGCCATAGTCCCCAGCCATTACCGGCGGATGGACGTCCGCCGGCTCGCGGTCGGCGACCAGGCAGCCCTTCTTGTAGTTCTCCCGCGCCGAGATCAACTCGTGCCCGCAGTCGTGGCAGATCCACATCTCGCTGTTGAGATCGAGATCGAGGTATTCCGTGAAACGCAGCCGTTCGTAGCTCATGATTGCTTGTTCTCCATCGCGGCGTTGCCGTAGTCATCCACGCGCAGGGCCCAGCCCGGCGGCACCGGACAGGTGAGTGTGGCGCCGTTGATGATGGCGGGGCCGATTACCTCGCTGCCCGGCCCGAGGTCCTCCCAGCGCCGCACCGGTTGCGGCTGGCCCTGATCCTCGCCGAACACCAGGACACGGGTTTCGTCGGTACCCGCGCTGGCCTGGCGGTCACTTTTCTGCAGGCTGTGGGTGCCGATGGTGTGTCGCGCAGACAGGCGGATGAGCAGCAACGGCCAGCGGGCGGTGTCGATGTCGCTGGCGGCCACGGCCTGTCCGGCGGCCTCGAACCACGCGTCATCCGCCTCCGGTCCGGTCTCGATGCGGACCACGCCG
Source organism: Spectribacter hydrogenoxidans (assembly GCF_031846275.1). NCBI lineage: Bacteria > Pseudomonadati > Pseudomonadota > Gammaproteobacteria > Salinisphaerales > Salinisphaeraceae > Spectribacter > Spectribacter hydrogenoxidans. Next base: position 76,169 of record NZ_JAVRIB010000012.1, on the reverse strand, counting down.
GCCACTGTCTCGTGCTCGCCGAACTCCAGTTCCGCGGTAAAGCTCGCGTCGGCGGGATCGAAACCTTCGCCGCGCAGGTCGCGGCTGGCCTGCAGATAGAGATCGGCAGCCACCTGCCGGATGCGACTCTGCTCGCCAGGACCAAAGCTTGCCCCCACGCCGCGTTCGTAGACATGCACGACATCCGAAATCGCCGAGCCGAAGGCACTGAAAACCGGCCCCAGATCGAAGGCGTAGGCCCGATCGATGCCCACGGCATCCGCCACGAATGCGCCCAGCGTGGGGCCGTTGCCGCCGAACAGGAACAGGGCGGTTTCCGCGGCAGACAGACCGGCTTCGGCCAGCGTTGCCCGGACCAGGCCGGCAAGTTCGCTGGCCGCCCGGTCACGGACCGCACAGGCTGCGGCTTCCACCGATAGGCCAAGCGGGTCGCCGACATGCTCGGCCAGCGCCGCCCGTGCCCGGTCGATCGAGAGATCCCGGCGGCCGCCGAGAAAGCCCGTGGGATCGAGGTAACCCAGCACCAGGATCGCATCAGTCAGGGTGGCGCGATCCCCGCCGAGGTCGTAACAGGCCGGCCCGGGCGCGGCACCCATGCTTTCCGGGCCCAGCCGAACCTCACCATCCACCACCCGGGCGATGGAACCGCCGCCGATGGCCAGAGACCGCAGCATGGCGAATGAGGTCTGTACCGGAATGCCCATGAGCTTGCCGCCGCGCTGGAACACCGGTTCGCCGTTGCGGATGATCGAGACCTTGGAGGTGGTGCCGCCGACATCGAAGCAGACGGCATTGTCGATGCCGTACTCCCGCGCGATATAGGCCCCGCCGAAGGTGCCGAACACCGGCCCAGACTCGATCGTGTCCACCGACTTGGTCTTGCCGACCTTGGCCACGCCGCCGCTGGTATGACCAATGAAAAGCGGGCGCTCCCAGCTGTAATCGTCACGCAGGATATCCTCGGCCTTGAACAGCGCCTGGGCCAGCTGGGAATGGGTATAGGCGTTCATCAGTGAGTAATGGGCGCGCGTCTGATCATGGCCGATCTGGGCCATCTCGCTGCCCAGCAGAACCGGTACCGAACCCAGGAAATGATCCGGATACTGTTCCTCGATCACTGCCTTGATGCGTTTTTCCACGGTGTTGTCCGGGAACGAGCCGGCCCGGGATACGCACACGCGACGCACACTGCTTTCCAGCAGCTTCTTGACGCTGTCGAGGATTTCCTGGGGATCCGGGTCAGCGGACATGCCAATGATGTGGTCGGCGGCAATCAGGTCGCCGACGACCGCGGATTCGCCGTCGCCGTAGAGACCGGCCTCGTGACCGGCTGAAACCAGAATGCCCACGCGCGCGCCACGGCGCTCGCCCAGCACGTTGGTGGTGATGGTGGAAGACCAGCGAATGATCGACACTTCGCGCAGGAATGCCGTGGTCGAATCGAACCCCAGTGCCTGGCCCGCCTCCTCCAGGCAGTTGCGGAACGACACCGTAAAGTCGTGGGGCGTGGTATCGGTCTTGAACGAATGACGGCGGTTGCCGTCGCTGACCAGCGCATCGGTCATCGTTCCACCGGTATCGATATCGACGGTGTACATGTTGTGCTCCTCTTGCCCGGCGCGCACCGCGCCGCATCTGCCCGTGGGGTCGGTTGCCCCGTATTCTGCTGTTCGCTGATGCCCCGCTGCAGGCATTGGGGGTACGAACATGCACTATACTGCTCTTTTATCTGTTTTCTTTGCGCGCCAACCGTCAACAAGCCATTCTAGCTGATTTGATTGTTGCACTATGATGCATTTCCGACATTACGCAAACGCCGGATGCGATGCAACCCGGGAACCGGTTTTCAGTGGCCCACCATCGCAAACCGCTCGAATACGCCGGAGACAAAGCGGTAAACTACGCGCCAAGCCGCCGTGGTGGAATTGGTAGACACGCCAGGTTTAGGTCCTGGTGGCCGTTAGGCTGTGGGGGTTCAAGTCCCTCCGGCGGCACCATCAACACGAGGAACGGAGCATGTTCTGGTGCATGCTGTGGGGGTTGCTCGCCCCGTCCGTGGGGCCGCTCGTCGGAAGAGCACGCCCTCCTGGCGCGGAATGCGACTCGCGCCATCCATGGCGCTCGGGCCCTTCGGGCCCCGCCTGTCGGCGGTCCGATTCTGTTCCGGACAGAATCGTCAAGTCCCTCCGGCGGCACCATCAACGCAGGCGAGCGGGCCTGTTCCGGCCTACCGGGGTAGTACGATGATTCGCTGTTGGTTGCGATGCCTGGCTTGCGCCTGTGCCACTCTGGCCGCGCCAGGCTGGGCCAATGAGATCGAGGACGATCTGGTTGTCACTCCGCCGTCCGCGACCACACCTTCGGTTGATGACACCAGTGACGATGCCGGCCCGCCCGACGCAGCCGAAGCGGAGCCGCCCCCAATTGCCGCCGACACCGAGGTGGATCCAGCCGCACCGCCCGCAGATGAAGGTGGGGCATCCTCAACCAGTGACGAGATCGGCCCGTTTCGATTTCTGGATACCGACGTGCTGCCGGGCACGACCCGCCGCCTGTCCTGGGTTGCCAGTAAGTCATTCCTGGGCATTTCAGTGCCCACACCAGTGCTGGTGTCGCATGGCACTCGGCCCGGGCCGGTGCTCTGCCTGACGGCCGCGGTCCACGGCGACGAGCTCAACGGCATCGAGATGGTGCGCCGGGTGCTTTACGGGCTCGATGCTGACGAACTGGGGGGCACGGTGATCGGCGTCCCCATCGTGAACCTGTTCGGCTTCCGCCGCAGTTCCCGCTATCTGCCCGACCGGCGTGACCTGAATCGCTACTTCCCCGGCACCGCCCATGGCAGTTCGGCATCGCGCATCGCCCATGCCTTCTTCGAGGGCATCATCCGCCACTGCGATGCACTGGTGGATGTGCACACCGGCTCCTTCCACCGCACCAACCTGCCGCAGCTGCGGGCCGATCTCGACCATCCGGCCGTACTCGATCTTACCCAGGGTTTCGGTGCGATCGCGGTGCTGCAGAGCGAGGGGCCACCCGGAACCCTACGCGGTGCGGCCACCGAGGCGGGCATTCCGGCCGTCACGCTTGAGGCCGGTGAGCCGATGCGCTTTCAGCCGGAGGAAGTAGCTCAGGGCGTCAAGGGCATCCGCTCCCTGCTCAATCACATGAAGATGCTCAGCCGCATCAGCCTGTGGGGGGAGCCGCAACCGGTGTACTACGAATCCGACTGGGTACGGGCCGACTCGGGCGGGATCCTGTTCAGTCGTGTCGATCTGGGCGATCGGGTCGACAAGGGCGACGTCCTGGGCACAGTCACCGACCCGATCACCAATACCCGCGTTGAGGTGATTTCCACCGTACGTGGTCAGGTGCTGGGCATGGCGCTTAATCAGGTGGTGATTCCGGGCTTTGCGGCCTACCACATCGGCATCGAGAAAAGCCGGGATGAAGTGGCCGAGGAAGCGGCGACCACCGGCGAATCGCCGCCCGAAAGCGAGGTACCCGAGGCCGATGTCGAGGAAGCTCCCTCGCCGCCCCCGGTGGAAGCCCCGGAACCTCCACCCGAACCGCTGCCGGACGCCGACGAACGGCCGGAGTGACCGCTGCTAGCCGATTTTCGGTGGACCGCCCGCAATGATCGAGGTCGTCAGGCGGGACACGCACATCAGCTTGTTCTCGTCGTTCCAGAGCCGTGTCTCCCAGACGTGCAGATTTCGCCCAAGCTTGATCGGTCTGGCCTCGGCAGTGACATGGCCACCGGTGGCGGAACGCATATGGCTGGCATTGATTTCAATACCAACGCAGTACTCGCGCGCACTGTCCAGGCAAAGCGACGTTCCCACGCTGCCCATGGATTCGGACACCACGCAGGATGCGCCCCCGTGCCACAACCCGTAGGCCTGGCGCCAGTCATCGGTGACCGGAATCCGGGCCCGCAGGTAATCGTCGCCGATTTCGGTGTAGACCATGCCCATGCGGCCGGTCATGTCTCGGCTGGCGTAGCCGTTGAGCAGATCAAGGTCGGGCGAACCGTGCCAGATGGTCATCGTGTCTCCTTGGTGGCGGCGGGCAAGCGGGCTGGCGGCGGCTGATCGACGGCCAGGCAAAGCGCGAGAGTTTACCGGGCGCGGCGGATTGCTTCAGCAACCGGCCGGCTCAACCTCGCGAGTCAACGGACAATCGGGCATGATCGCGCGCCTCTCTCCGCCAGCCTGAACAACCATGCAGACCATCACCTTCGGGTCGCTATCCATCCCGCTCGACCGTCTGTTGCTGATACTGGCCTTCGCCGGTGCGCTCGTGATCGGCCGTCTGCTGTCATCGACGCAGCGCCCTTCCGCTAACGACCGTCTCTGGATGCTGCTGATCGCCGGCCTGATCGGCGCGCGGCTGGGTTTTATCGCCCGACACTGGTCGCTATACGCGCCACGTCCCCTGGAAATGTTCTACATCTGGGATGGCGGCTTCTGGTGGCCGGGTGCGGCCGTGGTGGCAGTCACCATGGGCATTGTGTACCTGATTCGCGAGCCGGAAAATCGCCGGGCGCTGACCTCGGCAGCCCTGGTCGGCGGACTAATCTGGCTGGGCGGTACCGGCCTGACAACCTGGCTGACCCCGCGCGCCGCCATGCTGCCGCCAGTCGAGATGCGGCGGCTGGACGGCGAACCGGTCGTAATGACCGATATCGAGCCGGGGCTGCGGATCATCAACCTCTGGGCCACCTGGTGCGGCCCCTGTCGTCGAGAGATGCCGGCACTGGAGGCGGCGGCGAACCGGCATCCGGACATCACCTTCGTCTTCGCCAACCAGCGCGAATCCGCGGCCACCGTCCGGCAGTATCTGGAGGCACAATCGCTGCGTCTGGACAACGTGGTTCTGGATGCAAACGGCCGGCTCGGCCAGGCCCTGGGCAGCGGCATGCTGCCCACCACCCTGTTCGTGGACCGTGGCGGGCGCATCGTCGACTGGCATCTCGGCGAGCTGACCACCGTCACCCTGGCGGCCGGTGTACAGCAGCTACGCCGAACAGCGACCGGGGCGCCGGACACGACCGACGAATAAAAGGCGTACGGAATGGTGGGCCGCCCGAGACTCGAACTCGGAACCAACGGGTTAAAAGCCCGGTGCTCTACCGATTGAGCTAACGGCCCGCACGCCGGAAAGCGCGCAATGATACCCGAAAATGCTTGTTTGACCAGGGTATCGCGGAAAGGAATCAGCCGGCATCCGGTGCATAACGGGTGGCGTCGCCAACGCCGGCTTCGGCGAACCCCTGACGACGCAGCCGGCAGGCGTCACAACGGCCGCAGGCCTGCCCATCGGCGTCGGCCTGGTAGCAGGTCACGGTCGACGCATAGTCCACGCCCAGCGCGCTGCCCTGGCGGATGATTTCCGCCTTGGTCAGGGAAATGAGCGGCGCCTGGATCCGAACGGCATGGCCCTGCTCGGTGGCCGCACTGGTTGCCACCGCGGCCAGCCGCTCGAACTGCTCGATGAAGGCCGGACGGCAGTCCGGATAGCCGGAATAGTCCACCGCGTTGACGCCAATGAAGATGTGCCGGGCATCCAGCACCTCTGCCCAGGCCAGTGCAATCGAAAGCATGACGGTGTTGCGGGCCGGCACATAGGTCACGGGGACACCAGTGCCCGGTTGTTCCGGCACGTCGATGCCGGCATCGGTGAGGGCCGATCCGCCCATGCCCGCGAGGTCCACCCGGACCACGCGGTGCTGTTCGGCCCCCAGGCTGACGGCCAGCCGGGCTGCCGCCTGCATTTCCGCCTGGTGGCGCTGGCCGTAGTCGACGGTCAGGGCATGGCAAGTCAAGCCCTGGGCCCGCGCCATAGCCAGGCAGGTGGCGGAATCCAGGCCGCCCGACAGCAGCACCACCGCATGCTCGTCGTCCCGGTTCACGCGTTATCGACCCGGCTGATCGCCCCAGAGCTGCTTGTGCAGCTGCAACTGCAGCCGTACCGGCAAGCGGTCGGCGAGTATCCAGTCTGCCAGCGCCGACGGATCCACCTGTCCGTGACTGGGGGAAAACCAGACCGGGCACCGATCCCACAGGCTGTGTTCCCGGCAGACAGCCGCCGCCCAGTCGAAATCGGCGTGGTCGCAGATGACGAACTTGAGTTGATCATCGTCGGTCAGCGCGTCCAGGTTGTCCCAGCGGTTGCGTCGACACTCACCGGATCCCGGCGTCTTGAGATCGACGATGCGCGAGGCGCGAGTGTCGATCGGACGGATGTCCAGCGCGCCACTAGTTTCAACCGCAACCCCGTAGCCGGCGTCGCATAGCCGACGGACCAGCGTGGCGCAGCCCGGCTGCGCCAGCGGCTCGCCGCCGGTCACGCAGATATGCTGGACGCCGTAGGCCGCCACATCAGCGAGAATATCGTCCATTTCCCGACGCTGCCCGCCGTGGAAAGCGTAGGCGGTATCGCAGTACTCACAGCGTAGCGGACAGCCGGTGAGCCGCACGAACACGGTGGGCGCGCCGGCCGCCCGGGCCTCGCCCTGCAGCGAATAGAAGATCTCCGTGATCCGCAGGGTCTGCAGTTCGCGCCCACGTGCCCGATCGGCCGGACGGCGTTCGGCAACCGGCACCTCCGACATCAGCGATCCATGGCGTCGAGGTGCTTACGGGCCAGTTCGGCAGCATTGTCATCCGGGTATTCCTGGATCACCTGCTGCAGTGCCTCGCGTGCCTGCTGTGCCTTGCCCTGTTCATCGTAGATCACGCCCAGCTTGTACTGGGCGCCGGGAACCTTGTTGCTGTCGGGGAACCGTTTGATAACCCGTTGGAACGCGGCGATGGCACCTTCATAGATGCGATCAACGTAGCGGGCCTCACCCAGCCAGTACCATGCGTTATCGCTGAACTCGCTGTTCGGATAGTCGCTGACGAAGCGGTCGAACTTGGACCGGGCCTGCTCGTAGTCCCCCGCCTTGAGCAGATCCAGTGCCGCAGTATAAGCAGCTTCGGCTTCCGCGCTATCGACCTCGCCCTGACCGCTACCGGCGCCGGCGCCATTCTCGGGCACGGTCACGAAGTCACCGCTCGAGCCACCGCCGCCCTGTTCCAGCGCCTGGAGACGGGCATCGAGATCCTCATAGAGATCACGCTGACGCTGCTCGTTGCGCTTGATCAGATTCCGGACCTCATCGATCTCGCCCCGCAGCGAACGTACATCCTCTTTCACGCTCTGCAGATCCTGCAGCAACGAGAACATGCCACCGCTGCTGGCACCGCCATTGTCCCCGGTCTCGTTGGCCGCAACCTGGATGCCCTCGCCGGAACCGAGGCGGGCCACCCGCTGCTCCAACCGCTCGAGGCGATCAACGTCGGGGAGGCGGGCCTCGATCGACTGCAACCGCAGCTTGGTGGCCGTATCGATATCGGCCTGAGCCACACCGACGATGCCGATCAGGATCACTGCCCCGACCCGACCGAGTTGTGCTGCCATCAACATGATCAGCGGGCCACGTAGATCAGTTCCACCCGGCGGTTCTTGGCGTAGGCAGCTTCTGTGGAACCCAGTTCCGCCGGCCGCTCCTCGCCGAATGACAGGGTGGAAAGCTGCCCGGAACCGGCGCCGGCCAGCGAAAGCGCACGTTCGACCGACTCGGCACGCCGTTCGCCCAGCGCCACGTTGTATTCGCGCGTGGCGCGTTCATCGGTGTGGCCTTCCAGCCGCAACTGAACATCCGGGTGGTCCGCCAGATAACGCGCATGCGCCTGGATCGCCTCGCGGAAGCGAGACTGGATGGTGCTGCTGTCGTACTCGAAGTAGATCGTGCGTGTGGACAGGGGGTTATCCGGATCGACGAACATCGCCCGATCCTTCTCGTCGATGCCGAGCAGGCCGCGCTCGTTGATCTCGCGCGTTTCAACCCCGCCGTCACCGGTGGAAACCCCCTCGCTGGTATCGTCGGGATCGCCCGGCGGCGGGTTGTCCGCACAGGCGGCCAGAAACAGGCCCGATACCAGAACCAGGACCATACCGCGCCAGCTGGCGCGGCGACGTGAAAACCGATTGACCATCCTCATCTCCTCGGATTGTCGTGATAGGGGAAACTCGAGTATCCAGTCCGCCTCGTACCGGCAAATAATCAGTATCCGGCCGGCGACCAGGCCGGCTCTCGCACGTCGCCCGGCTGACGCAGGCGATTGCGTATACGTCCATCGGCCGACACTGTCGCAAGTTCGGCACTGTTGCCCTGCTGACGCGCATAGATGATCACCTGACCATTGGGCGCGAAACTGGGGCCTTCATCCAGGGGACCATCGCTGACCACCCGCATATTATTCGTTTCGAGGTCCAGAACCGCAATACGGAACCCGTTGCCGCCCTGCACAAGAACGATTTTTTCACCATCCGGCGAGTAGGAGGGTCGCTGGTTGCTCTCGCCGTCGAAGGTTAGCCGCTCGGCGTTGCCACCGCCGCTACGCACCCGGTAAACCTGCGGCTTGCCGCCGCGGTCGGAGGTGAACACGATATGGCTACCGTCCGGCGACCAGGACGGCTCGGTGTCGATGGCACCATTGCGTGTGATCTGACGAACCTGCTCATCGCCCAGGTCGTAGGTATAGATGTCCGGGTTGCCTCGGTAAGACAACGTCATCGCCAGCTTGTTGCCATTGGGCGACCAGGCCGGGGCGCCGTTGATCCCCGGCCTTGATGAGACTTCCTTGACCTCCCCGGTACCCAGGTCCTGAATTCTCAGGCTGGAGCGGCCCCGCTTCATGTCAAAGGCCACGTAGGCCAGCTTGGTGCCGGCCGGATGCCAGGCCGGCGACAGGATCGGCTCGCGCGACCGCGCAATGGTCTGGGGGTTGTGGCCGTCGTAGTCCGCCACCACCAGCCGATAGGTGGGTCCGCTGTTTTCCTGCGCCACCGCCACGTAGGCGATGCGGGAAAGGAAATACCCCTTGTTGCCGGTGAACTGTTCGTAGATCCGGTTGGCCACCGCATGGGCGGCGTCGCGCAGGCCGCCTTCGCGGGCGCTGATCTCGTACCCACCGATCGAACGCCCCTTGTACACGTCGATGATGTCGAAGCTCACCCGATAGCCGCCACGGCCGTCTGGTGAAACCCGACCGACCACCACGTTATCCACTTCCACCGAGCGCCAGTTCGCGTAGTCCACCTCGCGCACACTGCCCGGCGTTTCCAGCATGGCATCGCGGGCCAGCGGTTCGAACAGACCCGAGCGTTCGAGATCGGCATCCACCACCGAGGCAATGTCGGTATCCCCGGACACGCTGGCATCACGGGCAAACGGCACGATGGCAATCGGCTGCGCCCCGCTTACCCCCTGGGTGATCTCCACTTCCAGGGCCGCCCGCGCCGGCGACGCGGTCAGCAGCAACATCAGGGCCGGGACTACCGTCATCCGGGACCATGCGACGAGTCGTTCAGTCATCCAGTGCCTCGTTGGTTAATCCGGTTCGAAATTGAAGATGATTTCCCGCTGGAACACCTCGCGGCTGGGCGGGCGCGGCAGGGGGTCGGATTTGGCGATGGCCTGCTCTACCGACAAGTCTACGGCATCGCTGCCACAGGACCCCAGCAACTCATAACCCGCGATCTGGCCACCCGGGAGCTGTTCCACCCGTACCCGGCAGCTGATGTCTTCGACACCGGCAGGCCGGCGCCAGTTGCTTTCGACATGATTCTTGATCAACGAGGCGTACTCATCGACAGCCGCCTGGTTGGCGGCCCGTTGTCGCGCGCTGGACTCCTCGGCCAGTGCGTCCTGCAGGGCCTGGCGCCGTTCGGCGGCTTCGGCTTCCCGCCGGCGTTGCGCCGCTTCCTCGGCCTTACGTTCGGCCTCCGCCTTGCGACGTGCCTCTTCCTCGGCTTTGCGTTGAGCCTCCGCTTCCGCCTTCCGTCGGGCTTCCTCCTCGGCCTTACGCTTGGCTTCCGCTTCTGCCTTGCGCCGGGCTTCTTCCTCCGCCTTGCGCTTGGCTTCGGCTTTCCGGCGGGCCTCTTCTTCGGCCTTGCGTTCGGCTTCGGCCTCTGCCTGGCGGCGGGCTTCTTCCTCGGCTTCGCGCTTGGCCTCGGCCTCCGCTTTGCGTCGAGCCTCCTCCTCGGCCCGGCGCTCGGCTTCGGCCTGCTGTCGAGCCTCTTCCTCGGCCTGGCGCTCGGCTTCGGCCTGTCGTCTGGCTTCTTCCGCGGCGCGTGCTTCGGCCTCAGCCTCGCGTTGCTGTGCCTCGGCCTCGGCGGCTTCGTCCGGCTGTTCGGGTTCCGCCGGAGGCGGTTCGGACGGTGGCTCGTGCGTCGACGGCGCGCTTTTGCGCGGCGGCGGGCTCCCGGCGCCGGTCACCATGACGGCCTCCACCACTTCGGGCGAATCCGAGCCCCCCTGCACGATTCCGCCGAAGTGAATGCTGAACACCAGCAGCAGAATCAGTACCAGATGCAGACCAACGGCCCAGAGAATCGGACCGCGGTTGTCACGCCAAAGATTTCGGAATTCACCCACGCTCGTCGCCGTCGTCGGCATGATCGGTCATCAGGCCCACCCGGCTGGCACCGGCCCGTTGCAGCAGCACCATGCCGCGCACGACCTCGCCGTAGCGGCCTTCGGTGTCCCCGCGCACGGCGACCGGTACGTCCGGGCGTTGCTCGATCACCCGTGCGGCGAGTTCCTGCACCCGGTCCGCCGATATCGGCTGGTCGGGGTTGTCGCCGATATTCAGATACAACTCGCCGTTGGATTTGACCGTGAGGATGAGCGGCTCATTCTCCTCGCTGATATCCATGGGTTCGGCCGGCGCCTCCGGCAGGTTTACCTGCACGCCGGTGGTCAGCAGCGGCGCCGTGACCATGAAGATGATCAGCAGCACAAGCATGACATCGATGTAGGGCACGACGTTGATATCGCTGGCCAACCGCCGCTTAGAAGCCATGGCAGATTCTCCGTAGCCTGAACGGGACGGCCATCACTTGTCGGACTGGGCGGGCGTGGCGTGCATGCCCCGCTCGACGATGCCGGCGAACTCCTCCATGAAGGTCTGGAAGCGGCTTTCCAGCCCATCCACCCGATTGGTGAAGAAGTTGTAGGCAATCACAGCCGGAATCGCCGCGAACAGGCCCATGGCCGTCGCAATCAGCGCTTCGGCAATGCCGGGGGCCACCATGCTCAGGGTGGCCTGCTTGACGTTACCCAGGGCGATGAAGGCGTTCATGATGCCCCACACGGTGCCGAACAGGCCGACGTAGGGGCTGGTCGATCCCACCGTGGCCAGTAGTGCCAGACCGTTCTCCAGGCGTTCGACCTGCCGCGCCAGGGATACCCGCATGGCCCGCTGCACCGAGGTCAGGATTTCGTCGGACTTGCCGCGACCATCGGCCCGCTGCCGGCGCAGTTCCTCGAACCCCGCACGAAACAGCGCCTCCAGGCCGATGTGCGTATCGCCGCGCTCCATCACCTCACGATAGATGTCGTTGAGATTGCCGCCGGACCAGAAACGGTCCTCGAACCACTCCACCTCGGTGTGGGTGGCACCGATGATCCGGCGCTTCTTGAAGATCACCACCCACGAAGCCACGGAGGCCAGCAGCAGTCCGAGCATGACCAGTTTCACCAGCATGCTGGCTTCGGCGATCAGGCCCCAGAGGGAAAGATCGGTTGCGACGTTCATTCAGTCTCCTTGTGCGTCGGCGACGATGACCGACGGTACCGCCCGCGGCCGGAACCCTTGCGTATCCACGCAGGCGATCCGGAATTGCCCGCTGGCCACGTATTCCCGTTCGCGGCGCAGGGTCTGCTCGAAACTCAGGCTGGCGCGGCGCACCTCGCTGACCACGACATCGGCGATCAGCCTGTCGTCCAGGCGCGCCGGCCGCCGAAACGCCAGCGTTGCGGAAACGACCGTGAATACGGCGCCGAGTTCCGTGGCCAGCCTTGCCTGATCGAAGCCCAGCGCCCGCAGCCACTCGGTGCGGGCACGCTCGAAATAGCGCAGATAGTTGGCGTGGTAGACCACGCCGCTGGCATCCGTGTCCTCGTAGTAGACGCGGATTGGCCACTCGAAGTGGCGTCGCACGCCGCCATCGCCAGCCGCGTCATCGTTAGCTTGACCCATCGTTCCGGATGGCTCCGATCAACAACCAGATCCATTTTAAACCATTTCAGACACGGCAGGTTACCCGTTACTGCTTATCCTCGTTGTCAGGAGTGTCGGAAGCGAACAAGTCCGCCACCGGCATGCTCTCGAACCGGGCCGGCGTTGGCAGACCGAAATGCTGATAGGCCTGCCGGGTAGCCACCCGGCCCCGGGGCGTGCGCATCATGAAACCCTGCTGGATGAGATAGGGCTCGATCACGTCCTCGATGGTTTCCCGGGCTTCGCCGATGGCGGCGGCCAGACTCTCCACCCCGGTGGGGCCGCCCTCGAATTTCTCCAGCAGGGACATCAGCAGTTTGCGGTCCATGACATCGAAACCGAAGGCATCTACGTCCAGCATGTCCATGGCGGCCGTGGCCACCTGGCCGTTGATATGCCCGTCGGCCCTGACCTCGGCATAGTCGCGCACCCGACGCAGCAGCCGGTTGGCCACCCGCGGGGTACCACGCGAACGGCGGGCGATCTCGCGGGCGCCGTCGTCATCGATGCCGACCGCCATGATCCTGGCCGAACGTTCCACGATCGAGCGCAGGTCGGACTCATCGTAGAACTCCAACCGCTGAACGATGCCGAAACGATCGCGCAACGGCGAGGTCAGCGATCCCGCCCGGGTGGTCGCGCCGACCAGCGTGAAAGGTGGCAGGTCCAGCTTGATCGAGCGGGCGGCGGGCCCTTCCCCGATGACGATATCCAGCTGATAGTCCTCGAGGGCCGGATAGAGCACTTCCTCCACCACCGGCGACAGACGATGGATTTCGTCGACGAACAGCACGTCGTTGGGTTCGAGGTTGGTCAACAGCGCTGCCAGATCGCCCGGCCGCTCCAGCACCGGGCCGGAGGTCTGACGCAGGTTGACGTTCATTTCGGTGGCGATGACGTGGGCGAGCGTGGTCTTGCCCAGCCCCGGCGGGCCGAAGATGAGCACGTGATCCAGCGCCTCGCCCCGGCGGCGGGCCGCGGTAACGAAGATCTCGAGCTGTTCACGCACCGGCGCCTGGCCGACATATTCCGACAGCCGGCGGGGCCGCAGGGCCCGGTCGACCGCGTCATCCGGCTCGGCGTCGCCGGCAATCACTCGGGGTTCACTCATGTCAGCGCACCGCCCGCTTGAGGGCCTGGCGGATCAACTCCTCGCTGGACTGACCCGCGGTATCGCAATTCCGCAACAGCCGGGTCGCCTCGGCCGGCTTGTAACCCAGTGAAGTCAGGGCGTGATGGGCCTCGGCAGCCGGGTCGTCGGGCACGCCGCCGCCGGCCGGGCCGGCCATCGTCAGCCCGGAGGCGCTGACGCCACCCAAGCGATCACGCATGTCCACCATCAGCCGGGCCGCGGTCTTCTTGCCGACGCCGGGCAATCCGGTCAGGCGGTCGGCATCGCCTTCCTGGATGGTGGCCACGAAATCCTCCGGGCTGATGCCGGAGAGAATGGTCAGCGCCAGCCGCGGCCCCACCCCGCTAACCTTGATCAGGTCACGGAACAGGCTGCGCTCGGCCTCCGCGCCGAATCCGAACAGGCTGAAGGCATCCTCCCGGACCACCAGATGGGTGCGCAGCACCACGGATTCTCCCACGGCCGGCAACTTGTAGAAGGTGGACATCGGCGCCTCCACCTCGTAACCGACGCCGCCCACGTCAAGCACCAGCCAGGGCGGGCGCTTTTCCAGCAGCCGACCTTCGAGACGGCCGATCACGAGGCACGAACCCGGGCGGGACGACGCTCGGCGGTCTGGCGGTGGTGCAGATGGCAGATCGCGACCGCCAGCGCATCGGCGGCATCCGCCTGCAGCGGCTCGCGCACGCCCATCAACATGCCCACCATGTGGGCCACCTGGCGCTTGTCGGCCCCGCCGCGCCCCACCAGCGCCTGTTTGACCCTGGCCGGGGTATATTCCGCCACCGGCAGTCCGGCCGCCGCACCGGCGCAGATCGCCGCCCCGCGGGCCTGGCCCAGCTTGAGGGCACTCGCAGCGTTGCGGCTTACAAAGACATCCTCGATGGCCATCTCGGCAGGATCATGCGCCTGAATCACCGAGGTCACCTCGGCGAAGATGCGCGCCAGCCGTTCGGGAAACGGTTCGCCCTCGGGCTGCCGGATACAGCCGTGGGTCACCAGGACGGGGCGACCGGCGTCACCATCGATCAAGCCGTAGCCGGTCACGCGCGAACCCGGGTCGATGCCCAGAATGCGGCTCATGGGAATCAGCCCGCCGCCAGCACGTCTTCCGGGAGTTCCACATTCGAGTAGACATTCTGGACGTCATCCAGGTCCTCGAGCATGTCCAGCAGCTTGAGGCAGGTCTCCGCGTCACCCCCCTCCAGTTCGGTAGTGGTAGCCGGCCGCATGGTCACGTCGGCCGCGCTGGGTTCGTGGCCAGCGGCCGCGAGTGCATCGCGCACCTGCCGGTAGTCGTCAGGCGCGGTGAGGACGTCGAACGAACCGTCGTCGTATTCGGCGATATCCTCGGCCCCGGCTTCCAGCGCCACGGCCAGTACCGGTTCGTCATCAACCTCCGGTCCGTAGCTGATCACGCCGGCACGGGAAAACAGATAGGCCACTGACCCGTCGGCGCCGAGATTGCCCCCGTGCTTGGAGAATGCATGTCGTACTTCGGCCACGGTGCGGTTTTTGTTGTCCGTGAGACAGTCCACCATGATCGCCACGCCGCCGGGACCGTAGCCCTCGTAGCGGACCTCTTCGTAGTGGGCGCCGTCGGCATCACCGGTGGCACGCTTGATCGCGCGCTCGATGTTGTCCTTGGGCATGTTGTTCGACAGCGCCTTGTCGATGGCCAGGCGTAGCCGGGGATTGGCGTCCGGGTCCCCGCCGCCGGTGCGCGCCGAGACGCTGATTTCACGAATCAGCTTGGTGAATATCTTGCCGCGTTTCTTGTCCTGGGCACCCTTGCGGTACTGGATATTCGCCCATTTGCTGTGGCCGGCCATTGTCCACGGAGTCGTATGGAGAGTGTTGACGCCATTTTAACGGAAGTCACGCTGCTACGGCTTCTTTGGCCCCGTCGAGTGCAGGGCGGACTTGAAGCCCGCTTGCGGTATCGAACGGGGCAATGGCGGTTTCACCTTGCCCGGATGGCCGGCTGATGCCGGCCCTGCCAATCCTATTTCCGCTTCTTCGGCGCGAAGTGAATCGGCCGGCCATCGACGGCCAGTGCTGCCTCGTGGACGTTCTCGGACAGCGTCGGGTGCCCGTGGATGATGCGCGCGATGTCCTCGCTGGAGGCCTGGAACTCCATCGCCACCACGATTTCCTGAATCAACTCGGAGACATAGGGCCCGATCATGTGCGCACCCAGAATCCGGTCGGTCTTCGCATCGGCGATCAGCTTGACCTGACCGATTTCCTGCCCCAGCGCCTTGGCCCGACCGTTGGCGGCAAACGGAATCGCTCCCACGCGGTAGTCGATACCCTCGGATTTGGCCTGGGCCTCGGTCTTGCCGACCCAGGCAATTTCCGGCGAGGTGTAGACCACACAGGGCACCGTCTCGTAGTTCACGTGCGGTTTCTGTCCCGCGAGAATCTCGGCTACCGCGCTACCCTCTTCCATCCCCTTGTGGGCGAGCATCGGTCCGCCGATCACGTCGCCGACCGCATATACGCCCGGCAGGCTGGTACGAAACTCCTCGTCCACCGAGACGAATCCCTTGTCATCCAGCTCCACTTGGGCATCACCGCCGAGCAGACCGTCGGTGCAGGGACGACGGCCAACGGCCACGATCAGGCGGTCGAACACCTCTTCGTTTTCATCACCGTCCACGCTGTAGCGCACGGTCACGTTGCCAGACTTGCCCGTCTTGGCCTTCGCCGATACCACCCGGGCGCCGAGACGGATATCCATGCCCTGCTTGCCGAACTGGCGCAGGGCCTCGCGGGCAATCTGGGTGTCGGCGATGGGCATGAAACTTTCCTGGGCTTCCAGAATCACGGTTTCCGCCCCCAGGCGTGACCACACGCTGCCCAGTTCCACCCCGATGTAGCCGGCGCCGATGATGCCCAGGCGCTTGGGTACATCCGGCAGCGTCAACGCGCCGCGCGAATCCAGGATGCGTTCATCGTCGAACGGGGCGATATCCAGCGCCACCGGCTCCGAGCCGCTGGCGATGATGATGTTGTCCGCCTCAAGCGTTTTCTTACGGGCATTCTTGCCCACCGGCTCGAACGCCACCTTGCCGGCATCGGCCACGCTGCCGCTGCCCTGCAGCCATTCCACGCCGTTGGCCTTGAACAGGCCGGCAATGCCGCCGGTGAGCTGGGAAACGATCTTCTCGCGCCGCTTCTGCATGCGGCCGATATCCATCGTCACATCCTTGATATCCAGCCCGTGGTCGGCGAAATCGTGATGGGCCCGGTGATAGAGTTCGGAGGATTCCAGCAGCGCCTTGGAGGGAATGCAGCCGGCATTCAGGCAGGTGCCGCCCAAGGACGGATCACCCTGATCATCCAGCCAGCGGTCGATACAGCCGACCCGCATGCCCAGCTGGGCGGCGCGGATTGCGGCGACGTAGCCGGCCGGCCCGGCGCCGATGACAATGACGTCGTACTTGTCGCTCATAAGCAGTTCCTGTGGGCGCGGGCCGCACGGCGCGGCACCCGGCGCGAGATTCGTGAGACCGGACTAGATCTGCAGCAGCAGACGGGCCGGATCCTCGATCAGTTCCTTGATGGTGCGCAGGAACAGCACGGCGTCACGCCCGTCGATGATGCGGTGATCGTAGGACAGCGCCAGATACATCATCGGCCGCACGCGGATCTCGCCGTCGACCACCATCGGCCGGTCGTTGACCGCATGCATGCCCAGAATCGCGCTCTGCGGCGGATTCAGGATGGGCGTGGACAGCATGGAGCCGAACACGCCGCCATTGGTGATGGTAAAGGTGCCGCCGGACAGTTCATCCATGGTGATCTTGCTTTCCTGCGCGCGCTTGCCGAGGCTGCGGATGCTCGATTCGATTTCCGCATAGCTGAGCTGGTCGGCATCGCGCAGGATCGGCACCAGCAGACCGCGCGGCGAGGACACCGCAATGCCCACGTCGTAGTAGCCGTGGTAGACGATGTCCTCGGCGTCGATCGAGGCGTTGACCACCGGGAAACGCTTGAGGGCTTCCACCGCCGCCTTGACGAAGAAGGACATGAAGCCCAGCCGGACGTCGTGATCCTTCTCGAACTTCTCCTTGTAACGATCCCGCACGTCGGTGACCGCCTGCATGTCCACCTCGTTGAAGGTGGTCAACATGGCGGTGCTCTGGGTGGCCTCGAGCAGACGCTCGGCGATGCGGGCCCGGATGCGGGTCATGGGCACACGCTGTTCCAGCCGTTCGCCCGCGCCGGCCTTGATCGCTGCCTGATCCGCCTTGTCGGCGCTGGCCGGTGCCTTGTCCGTGTCGGCGGCGGGCTCTGCCTGCGGCTTCGATTTGGCAGGCGCCGGCGCCTCCGGCTTGTCTTCCACCGCGGACAGCACATCCCCCTTGGTGATGCGGCCGTCCTTGCCGCTGCCCTTGACGTCGCCGGCCGCCAGGCCGTGCTCGTCCATCAGTTTGCGGGCAGCCGGACTCGGGATTGGATGATCCCCGTCGTCCTTGTCCTCGCCATCATCGGTGTCTTCATCGGACGCCGTTGGCGAGGCATCGTCGCTCGAAGTGTCATCGGCGCCCCCGGCCGCACCACCCTCGCCTTCCTCGACGATCGCCAGCACGTCGCCGGCATGGACCGTCTGGCCGGCTTCGACACGGATTTCCTTGATCGTCCCGGCGGCAGTGGCGGGGACCTCCAGCATGACCTTGTCGGTTTCCAGGTCCACCACGTTCTGGTCGCGGTCCACGCTGTCGCCGGCGGCCACATGCCATTCACCGACAGTTGCTTCCGAAACGGATTCCGGCAGTTCCGGAACCTTGATCTCCATGCTCATGAGGCGTCCTTATGACTTCTTCTTGCGGGATTGTCGGCCGTTGCGGTTGCGGCTCTTGCCGCGATCGACCAGTTCCAGGCCGCCGCGCAGCCCGGCGTCGACGACCTCCTTCTGCTGTTTGACGTGCAGCTTGTGGTAGCCAACCGCGGTGCTGGCAGAGCCGGCTCGGGTGGCGTACAGCAGGGTGTGTTTACCCGCCAGCGGCACGGTCAGTCTGTGCTTGATCTGGTACCAGGCGCCCTGGTTCTCGGGTTCCTCCTGGCACCAGACGATCTGCGTGGCATTCGGGTAGCGGGCTATCGCCGCGGCATACTCGTCCGCCGGGAACGGATAGAGCTGCTCGATGCGTACCAGCGCCACGTCGTCCAGCTTCTGCTCCTCGCGGGCCTGATAGAGGTCGTAGTAGACCTTGCCGCTGCAGAAAACCACGCGCTTGATGCGGTCGTCGTCGATCTCGGCCGACTCGTCGATCAGAAACTGAAAGCGGCCCTCGGTAAGGTCGTCCAGCGTCGAGGTCGACAGCCGGTGACGCAGCAGGCTCTTGGGCGTCATTACCACCAGCGGCATGCGCAGGTCACGCACCATCTGCTGGCGAATCAGATGAAACCATTGCGCCGGGGTGGAAGGCACCACCACCAGCATGTGGCGTTCGGCACACAGCTGCAGGAAGCGCTCGAGCCGCGCCGAGGAATGCTCCGGGCCCTGACCCTCATAACCATGAGGCAGGAACATGGTGAGCCCGCACAGGCGGCCCCACTTGGCCCTGCCGCTGGCTATGAACTGGTCGATGATCACCTGGGCGCCGTTGACGAAATCGCCGAACTGGGCTTCCCAGATCACCAACACTTCCGGATCGGCGGTGGCGTAGCCGTACTCGTAGCCCAGCACCCCGGCCTCGGACAGCAGCGTGTCGTTGACGGTGAAGCGGGCGTTATCGCGGCCCACCTGGGTCAACGGCACGAAGCAACTGCCGTCCTTCTGGTTATGCACCACCGCGTGACGGTGGAAGAAGGTGCCGCGCCCGGAGTCCTGGCCGGACAGGCGCACATCGAAGCCGTCATCCAGCAAGCTGGCATAGGCCAGAGTTTCGGCGAAGCCCCAGTCCACCGGGATCGCTCCGGCGGCCATCTTGCGCCGGTCCTCGACAATGCGCTGGACCCGCTTGTGCAGTTCGAAACCGTCGGGGAAGGTCAGCAACTCGTCCGACAGACGGCGGAGGGTCTTGAGCGGAACGCTGGTATCCACGCAGTCGGACCAGTGCTGCCGGGTGTACCGGGCCCAGTCCACGGTGTGGTCGTTGCCGACTAGCCCGAGCGTGGCGCGAAAGATGTTGCGGCCCTCGGACAGTCCCTCGCGATAGGCCTCGAACAGGCGATCAGGCTCGGATGCCTCCACCACACCCTCGTCGACCAGGCGCTTGGCGAACTTGGCCCGGGCCGTCGGGCTTTCCTTGACCTTCTGATACATCAGCGGCTGGGTCACGGCCGGCTCGTCGGCCTCGTTATGACCATGGCGGCGATAGCAGACCAGGTCGATGATCACGTCCTTGCCGAAGGCGGCGCGGTAATCCACCGCCAGCTGGCTGACGAAGACCACCGCCTCCGGATCGTCGGCGTTCACGTGGAATACCGGCGCCTCCAGCATCTTGGCGATATCCGTGCAGTACTGGGAGGTGCGTGAACTCTCGCCCGGCTGGACGGCAATCGGGCTCTGCATGGTGAACCCGAGCTGGTTGTTGACGATGACGTGCACCGTGCCGCCGGTGGCGTAACCCTTGGCCTGGGACAGCTGCAGCGTCTCCATCACGATGCCCTGTCCAGCGAACGAGGCATCGCCGTGGATCAGCACCGGCAGAACGGTGTCGCCGTCATCATCGTCGCGCCGATCCTGGCGCGCCTTGACCGAGCCCTGCACCACCGGATTCACCGCTTCCAGGTGCGACGGGTTGAACGCCAGCACCAGATGCATGCGGGCATCGGCGATCTCCACGTCGGTGGAGAACCCGAGGTGGTACTTCACATCGCCCGACAGATCCAGCCGGTCCAGGTCGACATCGCCCTCGAACTCGGAGAACAGCTCCTGCGGCGACTTGCCGAGGATGTTGACCAGCACGTTCAGCCGCCCGCGATGGGCCATGCCGATCACCGCCTCGTCGATACGATAGCCCGCGGCCGTACGCACGATCGCGTCCAGCATCGGGATCAGGCTGTCCGCGCCCTCGAGCGAGAAGCGCTTCTGGCCGACATACTTGGTATGCAGATAGCGCTCGATGCCCTCGGCTGCGGTCAGCTGGCGCAGGGCTTCGAGCTTGGCTTCCGCGGATAGCGGCGGCTCCTGCACCGAGGCTTCCAGACGCCGCTGAATCCAGCGCTTCTGGCGCGTATCGGTGATGTACATGTATTCGGCACCAATAGTGCCGGTGTAGACCCGCTTGCAGAGCTGGATGATGTCGCGCAGGGACATCTCGTCAGGCGCAAACAGCGAACCAGTATTGAAGGTCGCGTCCATATCCGCCTCGCCCAGGCCGTGAAAGGCCGGGTCGAGATCGGGGACCGCGGGCGGTTCGAACAGGCCCAGCGGATCCAGCTGCGCGCTCTGGTGGCCGCGCACACGGTAATAGTTGATCAGCCGCAGCACCCCGGCCTGCTTCTGCGCCGCCTGGGGGGCCATGGCGGTGCGCGGCGCGGCGCCCTGGCCGGCACTGGCCGAGGTGTCGACGAAGGAATCGCGGATCGGCGTATGGGCGATATCTGCCCGGCCGTCGCCGTTGAGGCCCCGGAAGTACTCGCGCCAGGATGGCTCGACCGACTCGGGGTCCTTCAGGAACTGTTCGTAATAGTCTTCGATATAGGCGCCATTGGCGCCGAACAGCGGGGAATTCCGGAGAAACTTCTCGTTGAGCTCGCTCTTCATGGCGGCGGCGGATCCGCTGGCCGGGGGGCCGGAATCACCCCGGAAGGAGGCAACGACAGCAATGCGTACCGGCGCCGCATTGCCCTGGCGCGGATGATAACAAACTCGCCACTGGCAGGGACTTACCCATTCGTATGGTTGCCGCCATCAGGGTCGGCCAGCAGCGCCGGGTCGAGGCCCCGCAGATAGGCGCGAAACGAGGCACCGATTTCCGGATGCTGCAGGCCCATCTCCACATTCGCCTGCAAATAACCCAGTTTGCTGCCGCAGTCGTAGCGCTTGCCTTCGAACTCGTAGGCCATCACCGTCTGCTCCTTGAGCAACGCCTCGATCGCATCGGTCAGCTGAATTTCACCCCCGGCCCCAGGTTGGGTGCGATCAATCAGCCGGAAAATGCGCGGCGTGAGAATGTAGCGACCCACCACCGCCAGATTCGATGGCGCTTCCTTCGGATCCGGCTTCTCCACGATGGACTTGATCTCCGACAGGCCGGGTCCCACCGGTTCGACCTCGACGATCCCGTATTTGTAGGTCTCCTCCCAGGGCACCCGCTGCACCGCCAGCACGCTGGCGCCGTAGGACTGATATACCCGCTGCATCTGCGCCAGGCAGGGTTGCGAACCGCCGGCGATCAGGTCGTCTGCCAGGATCACCGCGAAATCCTGATCCCCCACCGCCGGGAATGCGCAGGAAATGGCGTGGCCCAGGCCCATCTGATCGGGCTGGCGGATGTACACGCAGGTAATGCCCTTTGGCAGCACGTCGCGCACTGCCGCCAGCAGGTCCTCCTTGCCCTTGGCTTCGAGGATTGCCTCCAGCTCGTAGTCCCGATCGAAGTGATCCATGATCGAGTTCTTGGTGTGGCTGGTGATGAACACCATTTCCTCGGCGCCCGCGGCAATCGCCTCCTTCACCGCGTACTGCACCAGTGGCTTGTCCACCACCGGCAGGATTTCCTTGGCGCTGGCCTTGGTCGCCGGCAGGAAGCGAGTCCCCAGCCCCGCCACCGGGAAAACGGCTTTACGGATTCGCATGGCTGTTCCTTTCTGGTGCGCGGGAACCGTCAACGGGCGCCAACACCAATCATGTGTGGCGCACGGATCCGGTCATGTGCACGATGTCCGAATCAGGCTTGATCAGTGCAAATTCGATTCCAGTCTCGCCCGCATCGTACTTGAGCATCACCGAACCCGGGAGCAGCACCGGCCGCTTGAAGGCGACTTCCAGGGTATGCGCGCCATCCGGTAGCTCGGCCTGTATCTCCGCAGCTGTCCGCGCCTTGAGCCACATACCGTGCGCAATCGCCCGCGGAAAGCCGAACAGCTTGGCCGACAACGCGGACAGATGAATCGGATTGACGTCGCCCGCCACCCCGGCGTAGCGCCGGCCGATATCGGCGGGTGCTTCCCAGCGCCCGTAGCGACCCTGTTCCGGTATCGACGGTGGCGACTTGTCGCCCCGTCCCGAACGCCGACCCTTGCCACTACCGCGGGAGAGCATGGTGCTGGTCGAATCCCAGACGGTGTTGCCCGAAGCGTCGGTCATCACCGTTTCCATGTCGAACTCGATGCCGTTGTGCACATCCCGATGACCGCCGACACGCACCACCAGATCCAGCGCTTCCCCGACCGCCGGCGCGCGGTGCTGGGTGATGCGATTGCGCACATGCACCAGTCCCAGCAGCTTGAGCGGGAATTCACGGTGCGTGAGCACGGCCATGTGAACCGGGAACGCCAGCACGTGCGGCAGCGTGATCGGTACGTCGTCGCTGTCCGGCGAGAACCCGCAGACCTCGGCGTAGCGTTGCAGCAGATCCGGGTCGATCGATACGCCGGGCACGCGGCATTCAATGTCGGGGATCGTGGCGTCGGGACCCAGCCCGCCGCTGAAGGTGAGCGCGGCACGCAGATAGGTGGGAACGATGGCGGGCAGTCGATCGAGTTCGATAACGGTGGCGTCGGCCATGCGCGGGCGTCGTGCGGGGGTGACGCCGGCGACCCTAACCCGTTTCCCGGGGGGTGACAACCGCGTCAGGAGCCCGATTGCGGCGCTGCATCAATCCGTTCAAGGCTGCGTTCGACCACCGCCCGGAAATCGTCGGGCAGATCCTGTTTAAGCAGTCGCTGCCAGTGGAGCCGGGCGTCCTGCGGTTGCTCCGACTGGATCGCTGCCATCCCGGCATACCAGAGTGCCAGGCCATTGTCGGGATCCTGTTCCAGCGCCTGATCGAACAGCGCCTGTGCCCGACCCTGAAGCTGCCCGCCGTTGGCGGTGGCCAACGCCTCGGCCTCACGCACCAGCAGGGACGCCTCCGGCTGCTCGACCAGCTCGTTGGCACGCCGGAAGGCCTCGGCCGCGTCGGCCGGCCGTTCCTGACTGGAATAAGCCTGCCCGAGAAACATCCAGGCCCGGGCATCCTCCGGGCGGCTGGCAAGCCGGGATTCCAGGCGTTCGATCATCACCGGCAGCGGCGGCTGGTCATTACCGGTGGCCAGCTGCCATTCGCCAACCGACCCGTAAACGATGACTGCCAGCACCGGCACCAGCAGGATCAGACACAGCGAGGTGCCCCAGGGTCGAACTCGGACCGGCGTCGCCGACGCTTCCTCGTCGCCAGCTTCATGCACCAGACGTCGGCCCAGTTCGGCCTTGAGCGACGCCGCCTCCTCCTCGGATATGCGGCCACTCGCCACCTCGGCGTCAAGCTCGCGAACACGGTCACGATAGGCCTGGATATTGGCTTCGCGCCGCGAACTGCCGCGCCATCCCGCCCGCCAGAGCGGCCATAACAGGCCGCCCGCCGCGATCACCGCCATCAGTCCGGCCAGCACCCAGAACCACACGATCATGACCGACGCTCATCGTCGAGAATCCGTGCCAGCGAGTCTTCATCCGGTGCCGGCGGCTCGGCGCGCCGCCCGGTCCGCCGCCAAAGCAGTATCGCGCTCACCAGCGCCGCCAGCAGCAGTGCCGCCGGACCCAGCCACAAAATCCAGGTGGCGGCCGAGAAACGCGGCTTGTACAGCACCCATTCACCGTAGCGTTGCACCAGATAATTCTTGATCTCCTCGTTGGAGCGCCCGGCAGCGATCTGCCGGCCGATGATGTCGCGCAGATCCGCCGCCAGCGGCGCGTCGGATTCGGCGATGGTGCGGTTCTGGCAGACCAGGCAACGTACCTGATCGATCAGCTGGTGGTAACGATGGGTCTGCGCCTCGTCCAGGGCGGGCGGCGCTGCCGCGGCGATGCTGCTGAAAATGAGAAAAAGCACCGACACAACGACCTTCACGCAGCCTCCTCCTTCAGTCGCGCCACCAGCGGCAGTAGCGTCTGCTCCAGCGTCTCGCGGTCCACCGGGCCCACCTGTTTGAAACGGATGATGCCCTCGGCATCGATAATGAAAGTCTCCGGCACCGCCGCCACACCGTAGTCGATGCCGACCTGCCCCTGCGGGTCGAAGGCGCTGGCCACGAACGGGTCGCCATAGCGATCCAGCCACTGCATCGCCGTGGCCCGATCGTCCTTGTAATTCAGGCCGTAAACGGCCACCTCGCCACGCTCGGCAAGTTCCTCGATCAGTGCATGTTCGGCCCGGCAGGCCACGCACCAGCTGGCCCAGACATTGAACACCGCGACCCGGCCGGCAAACGCCTCCTGGGTAATCAACTGATCGGGCGCCTCGAGACGCGCCACGGAAAAAGCCGGCGCCGGCTGATCCAGCAGCGCCGACGGCAGTTCCGACGGATTGCGCGTCAGGCCGTAGCCGAGCAGCCCGATCAGGACCACCACGACCAGCGCGGGGAGGACAAAGCTGAGCCGCATCAGGCGCCGGCGGCGACGGCGTGGCTGTCGGCCCGCTGGCGTTCGCGCTGACGCAGGCGTCGATAGCGGGGATCGGTCGTCGCCAGGATGCCCCCCAGCATCATCAGCAGCCCGCCCAGCCATATCCATAGCACGAATGGCCGGTAGAACAGGCGCAGCGACCAGCCGCCCTGCTGCAGAGGCTCGCCCAGCGACACGTACAGATCCCGGAACAGATTGCTGTGCACACCGGATTCGGTCATCACGTTGCCGCGGGTGGGATAGCGCCGTTTTTCCGGATGCACGGTCGCGATGGCATTGCCATCCCCATCGCTAATGGCGACGTGGCCGACCTGCGCGACGTAGTTGGGTCCCGACTGCTCCTCGGTGCCCTCGAAGGTGAACCGGTAGCCGGCCATCGTCTTGCTTTCGCCCACCGCCAGACTGGCATCCCGATCCAGGCCGAACGCGGTAACCAGGGTGATGCCGATCACCATCACGCCCACGCCGGCGTGCGCCATGGTCATGCCCAGCACGCCGCGGGACCAGCTGGTGCGGCGGCGGTACCAGAGCTCCTCCATGGCCGTGGCAATGGCCCAGAAACCGACCATGCAGCCGGCCGTCGCTACCACCCCGCCGGTGCCCAGTGTCACCCAGGACAGGCCCACGCCGGCAACGGTTGCAGCCAGCGCCGGCAGCCAGAGCCGGTCACGCAACACCTGCCAGCGGGTGCGCTTCCAGGCCATTGCGCCGCCGAAGCCGCAGAGAATGACCAGCGGCACGGTCAGCGGCACGAACACGGTATTGAAGTACGGCGGTCCCACCGAGATCCGGCCCAGACCCAGGGCATCCGCCACCAGCGGATAGAGCGTGCCCAGCAGTACGGCCGCCGCCGACACCACCAGAAAAAGGTTGTTGAGCAGCAGCAGGCCCTCGCGCGAGAGCGCCTTGACGGGCGTGTCCCCGCGAGCAAGTTTCGGTGCCCGGGCCGCGTAGAGCAGCAGCGAGCCACCTACCACCACGGCGAAGAACAGCAGGATGTAGACGCCGCGGGCCGGATCGGTGGCAAAGGCATGTACCGACACCAGCACGCCGGAACGCACCAGGAACGTGCCCAGCAGCGACAGCGCGAACGCGCTGATCGCCAGCAACACGGTCCAGCTCTGGAAGATGCCGCGTTTCTCGGTCACCGCCAGGGAATGGATCAGCGCGGTGCCCACCAGCCAGGGCATGAAGGACGCGTTCTCCACCGGGTCCCAGAACCACCAGCCGCCCCAGCCGAGTTCGTTGTAGGCCCACCAGCTGCCCAGGGTGATGCCGATGGTAAGAAACAGCCAGGCCGCGGTGGTCCACGGGCGGGTCCAGCGAGTCCAGGCGCTGTCGACCCGGCCGGTGATCAGGGCGGTAATGGCAAACGCGAACGCCACCGCAAAGCCCACATAGCCCATGTAGAGCAGCGGCGGATGGATGATCAGCCCCGGATCCTGCAGCAGCGGATTCAGGTCACGACCCTCGGCCGCAGCCGGAAACAGTCGTTCGAACGGATTGGACGTGCCCAGCGTGAACAGCAGAAAGCCCACACTGACCATGCCCATGACCGCCAGCACGCAGGCAGCGACATCAGTGGGCAGGGAACGGCTGAAGGCGGCAACGGCCAGACTCCAGCCCGCCAGCATGGTCACCCACAACAGCAGCGACCCCTCATGGGCACCCCAGATGGCGGCCAGGCGGTAATACCAGGGAAGCTCGGTATTGGAATTGGCGGCGACATACGCCACCGAGAAGTCGTTCTGCAGGAACGCCCAGCCCAGTGCCGCGAACGCCAGGGCCAGGAACACGAACTGCCCGGAGGCCGCCGGCATGGCCATGCCCATCAGATCGGTCCGTCCGGTGCGATACCCCAGCATCGGCACCACCGCCTGCACCAATGACAGGCACAGGGCCAGCACCAGGGCGAAATGACCCAGCTCGACGATCACAGCGAGGCACCCATGCTGGCCGGCATGCAGGACTGGCCATCCGGCTTGCTCAGGGCTTCCTCCACTTCCGGTGACATGTAGTTCTCGTCGTGCTTGGCCAGCACCTCGTCGGCGGCAAACACGCCCTGTTCGTCCAGTTGTCCGTAGGCGACGATGCCCTGCCCTTCGCGAAACAGGTCCGGCAGGATACCGCGATAGCGGACCGGCACCGCGGCATCGCAGTCGGCCAGGGTGAACTGCACCAGCAGACCATCGTCGGCCCGCTCCACACTGCCCGTTTCCACCAGGCCGCCGATACGGAATCGCGCCCCCTGCGGCGCCTCGCCGGCGGCCACCATGCTGGGCTGATAGAAATACATCAGGTTCTCATTGAACGCGGTGAGCATCAGGGCAACCGCGCCGCCGATACCCAGCAGCAACAGTCCCACCAGCGTCAGTCGCCGGCGTCGTTTCGGGGTCAAACCTGTTCCTCCTCCTGGCGCAGCCGTCGGCGCAACTGCCTCAACTGTACGTAGGGCCAGAGCATGTTCCAGACCAGTACGACCGCGGCAATGCCGAAACTGCTCCACACGTAGGCACCGTAACCGCCCATCGACCACCAATCGCTCATGGGTTCTGCAACCATTCCCGGACCCAGCGCGAACCGGCCTCGCGCCGCAGCAGCACCACCCGCATGCGCACCAGCACCAGCCACGCGAACAGCAGCGTGAATCCCAGTGCGCTGACCAGCAGCGGCAGCAACATCGACCACTCGATGGCGGGCGCGTCGAAGCGGGTCACCGTCGGGCCCTGATGCAGTGTATTCCACCACTCCACCGAGTAGTGGATGATCGGCACGTTGACTACGCCCACAATGGCCAGCAGGGATGCGGCACGGGCGGCGCTGCGGGGTTCCTCGATCGCGTTTTCCAGCGCAATCACGCCGAGGTAGAGAAACAGCAGGATCAGTTCGGAGGTGAGCCGCGCGTCCCAGACCCACCAGGTACCCCACATCGGCTTGCCCCAGATCGACCCCGTGACCAGAGCCAGGAAGGTAAAGCTGGCACCGATCGGCGCCGCGGCAATCACGAAGGCCTCGGCCACCTTCATCCGCCAGACCAGCGCGACGGCCCCGGCCACCGCCATGGCGGTATACACGAACAGCGACAGCCAGGCGGCCGGCACGTGCACGTAGATGATGCGGAAGGCGTCGCCCTGCTGGTAGTCCGGCGGTGCATGCACCAGGCCGGCGTAGAAGCCCCACGCGGTCAGCAGAACCGCCGGCACCGCCAGCCACGGCGACAGGCGCCGCGCCAGCGACTGAAAATACGGCGGCGACCCCAGTTGGTGAAACCAGCGCATCAGCATCTACAGACAACCCGGTCGTGCACGCGATCCCTACTCCAGACTGATTCTGAGGGCCGCTGCGGCGGCCAGTGGTGCCAGCGACATCGCCAGCAGCAGAAGACCGCCCAGCATGTAGAGCGGCCCGGCGGCGGACAATCCCTCGATTGCCGCCTGCATGGCGCCGGCCCCGAAAATGAGTACCGGCACATAGAGCGGGAACACCAGCAGACTCAGCAGCACCCCGGCCCGCTGCAGGCCGAGTGTGAGCGCCACACCGATGGCGCCGATCAGGCCCAGCACCGGCGTACCCAGTAACAAGCTCAGCATGATAATCGGAATGGCCTGGGCCGATACCCCCAGAAGCAGAGCCACCAGCGGTGAAACCAGCACGAAGATCAGCCCGCCCCCGAGCCAGTAGGCTGCCACCTTGGCCAGCACCAGCAGCGCCAGCGGCTCGCGCGACAGCAGCAGCTGTTCCAGCGTGCCGTCTTCCAGATCGGGGCGGAACAGGCGGTCGAGCGACAGCAGCGCGGCCAGCAGTGCCGCCATCCACATCAGCGCCGGGGCCACCGACAGCAGCAGATCCGGCGCCGGTCGCGTGCCCAGCGGAAACAGTGCCACCAGCAGCAGAAAGAACAGCACGTGGTGCACCGCCTCGCCGCGCTGACGGGCAAGCAACAGCAGGTCGCGCCGGAGCATGGCCAGAAATCCGCTCATAGCGTCAGCGATCGAACCGGGGTTTGCGGGATCTCCAGCGCCTCATGGGTGGTGAACAAGGCCAGACCGCCGGCAGCCACATGCGCGCCGATCACGTCACCGAGCACCTGTCGGGCCGCTGCGTCCAGCGCCGCTGCCGGCTCGTCGAGCAACCACAGTCTGGCGCCATCCAGACACAGCCGGGCCAGCGCGCTGCGCCGGCGCTGGCCGGCGGACAACGTCCGGCAGGGGCGATCGGCGGTCGCCTCTACACCGAAGCGCTGCAGACCGGCCCGGATGTCGCCGCGGCAACCGTGCAGGGCTCGCAGGGCAGTCAGGTTTTCCACCGCCGTGAGATCGGGATTGAGGGCATTTTCGTGGCCCAGATACAGCAGATCGCCGTCGGCGAAGGCGTCCTCCGTGTGCACGTCCCGGCCCGCCCAGCACACCCTGCCCGCATGGGGCAGACGCAGACCGGCAAGGGTGCGCAACAACGTGGTCTTGCCGCGCCCGTTGTCACCGGTCACCCGCACCGCCTGGCCCGGCATCAGCGTCATGTCGAGCTGCTCGAACAGCACCCGGCGGCCCCGCGCACAGGCCAGCGATTGCACGGTCAGTCCTGCACTGGATTGCGTCAAATCAAGGATTCCCTGCAAACAACAGGCGGTGGATGCGGCACCCGCGCGGGCAACCGCCCCATGCCTTGGTGCCCAGGGTGGGACTCGAACCCACAAGGTATTACTACCAGCGGATTTTAAGTCCGCAGCGTTTACCGGTTTCGCCACCTGGGCCTGCGATTATTCTAGCGCAGGCCGCACCGGCGGTGGCGCGACAGGGCCGCGGGGGAACGGCAAGGAAAAGGTGGAGGCCTGGCCCGGAATCGAACCGAGGTACGCGGCTTTGCAGGCCGCTGCATCACCACTCTGCCACCAGGCCAAAGTCGGTTATCTTCGTTATACGCTGTCGGCCGGTCAATCGCGGCGCGCAGTTTCTAGGTTCGGCCGTCGTGGCCTCACCAAGAAACCCGGCCCGCGGCGTCCTGCCGCGAGCGTTTGCCGGGACGAATCCGTGATTCGTCTGTTTCCGGCTCACCCACTCTGCCACCAGGCCAAAATCAGCTGTCTTCGTCTATTGCGACCGCTGGATACAGCCTATCTCACCGGCATCAACGAAAAAGCCCCGACCGTCGGGACGAGGCTTGATCGCTGCAGTCGCATTGCAAACTGGAGCGGGAAACGAGATTCGAACTCGCGACCCCAACCTTGGCAAGGTTGTGCTCTACCACTGAGCTATTCCCGCCTAATTCGCCGCGTATTCTAGGGCGTGCAGCGCACGTGTCAAGGTTCCTGGAATGAACCGGAGAGTCCTCAATCCCGCAAATGCGGCCAGGCCGCCCGCAGGTAGGCCACCATCGACCACACCGTGAGCGCCGCCGCGATGCCCAACAGGACCAGACCGGCCGCGTAGAGCAAACCCCGCGGCTGACCAAGGTCCAGCAGCATTACCAGGATCGCCGTCATCTGGATCGCGGTCTTGTACTTGCCCAGCGATCCGACCGCCACCGACTGGCGCTTGCCCAGTTCGGCCATCCATTCGCGCAGCGCCGATACGGTGATCTCGCGCCCCACGATGATCACGGCCGGAATCGCCACCACTACGCGCGGGTCATGGAATACCAGCATCACCAGCAGCGCACATACCAGCAGCTTGTCCGCCACCGGATCCAGAAAAGCGCCGAACGCGGAGGCCTGATCCCAGCGCCGCGCCAGCCAGCCGTCGAACCAGTCGGTGATCAGCGCTGCGGCGAAACCGCCGGCCGCCAGGAAATCCCGGCCCGGAAAGCTCAGGCAGAGCAGGATCACCACCACCGGAATCATTACCAGCCGAAACAGCGTCAGCCATGTGGGCAGATTGAGTTGCATGCGAAAACGCCGTTATCCCGCCTGATGAAAATGCTCATAGATCCGCTGCGCCATGGCCCGGCTGATCCCTTCCACGCGCTCCAGGTCGCGTACCCCGGCGCGCGCAATCTGGCGGGTGCCGCCGAACGCACGCAGCAACCGTTTGCGCCGGATCGGACCCAGTCCGTCGATATGATCCAGCGGCGACTGCTGACGCGCCTTGTCGCGCCGGCCGCGATGGCCGGCAACGGCGAAGCGGTGTGCCTCGTCGCGAATCTGCTGGATCAGGTGCAGAGCCGGGGAGTTTGGCGGAAGTATATGGGGCTGGCTCTGCCTCGGCAAAAACAGCTGTTCCCGTCCGGCCTTGCGTTCGCTGCCCTTGGCCACCGCCACCACGGGTACGTCCGCCAGTTCGAGTTCCTGCAATACGCTTTCCGCCTGGGCGAGCTGGCCCTTGCCACCGTCGATCAGCAGCAGGTCCGGCATTGGCGCCTCGCCGCGCTTGAGCCGGCGAAACCGCCGCTCCAGCGCCTGGCGCATCGCGGCGTAATCATCGCCGGGCTCGATGTCCTCGATATTGAATCGTCGGTAGGCCGCTTTCTTCGCCGCCCCGCCCTCGAACACCACGCACGAGGCGACGGTGCGTTCGCCGCCGGTATGGCTGATGTCGAAACACTCCATGCGCATTGGCGGTGCCGCCAGTGCCAGGGCCTCCTGCAGCGCCAGCAGGCGATCTCGTACCCCGGCCCGCGTGGCCAGCCGCGATTCCAGCGCCTGTTCCAGCGTGGCGCTGGCATTGTCCCGCAGCCGCGCCCGGCGCCCGCGCAGTCGGTAACGCACCGACACGCGCCGACCGGCCCGTTCACTCAGACTCTGTTCCAGCCACTCGCGATCCCCCGGTTCGACGCCAACCAGAATCTCCGGCGGCGGTTTTCGCTCCAGGTAGTACTGGCCGATGAATGCCTCGGTCAGCTCGGCAGGCTCGGTGCCGTCGGGCAGGCTCGGGTAGAAGCTCTGGTGCCCCAGGTGCATGCCCCCGCGCACGCTCACCACCACGGCGCAGGCAATCCCGCCGCCACTGGCGCAGACGATGATGTCGAAATCGCCCTTCCCGCCCACGACATGGGACTGCTCCTGAAGCCGTCGAACGGCGGCGATCTTTTCGCGGGTGGCGGCCGCTTGCTCGAATTCCAGGCGGCTGGAGGCGGTTTCCATCTGCTTGATCAGGCGGGAAACCAGACGCTCGTTGCGGCCCTCCAGCAGGTCGGTGGCATCGGCCACGTCTCGCGCATAACTGGCTTCGTCGATGTAACCGACGCAGGGAGCGGAGCAGCGCTTGATCTGATACTGCAGGCATGGCCGGGAGCGATTGGCAAAGTAGGTATCGTCGCAGTTGCGCAGCCGGAACAGCTTGTGGATGGTCGTCATCGTCTGGCGCACCGCCGAGCCGCTGGGAAACGGCCCGAACAGGCGTCCGGAAACCTTGCGCGAACCCCGATGGAAGGTCACCCGGGGAAAGCTGTGATCGCCGGTGATGCGCAGATACGGGTAGCTCTTGTCGTCACGCAGATAGACGTTGTAGCGCGGCCGAATCTTCTTGATCAGCGTGGACTCGAGCAGCAGCGCCTCGTCCTCGGTATGGGTAACCGTAACTTCGATGTCGGCCACCTGATCCAGCATCGATTCGATGCGGGGGTTGCCACTGGCGCGCAAAAAGTAGCTGGACACCCGCTTGCGCAGATTCTTGGCCTTGCCGACGTAGAGGACCTCGCCCTCGGCATCGATCATCCGGTAGACACCCGGGCGCGCGGTCAGCTGGCCGGCGTAACGGCGCGGATCGAAGGCCTCGGCGCTCACGAATCGAGAACTGCCCGCGCCCGCGCGAACACCGCACGGAACATCGGTTCGGTCAGACGGCGGGTATGGGTGTTGTAGCGACTGCAGTGATAGCTGTCGAGCAGCAGCCGGTCGTCCGGCAGCCAGTGTTCGGCGGCATGACCGAATGACCAGTCCTTCTGCCGCAGACCCAGGGCCCGGATCACCGCCCGGTGCGCGACGCCGCCCAGCGCCAGCAGCAACCGCGGCGCCCGCAGTTCCGCCGCCAGAAACGGGTTGCAGGCGCTGACTTCACCGCCGGTCGGCTGATTGCCCGGCGGCAGGCATTTGACGGCGTTGGTAATGCGGCAGTCCAGCAGCGTCAGACCGTCATCGCGGTGCCGGGAATGCGGCCGATCGGCGAAGCCGAAATCGTGGAGCGTTCGATACAGCAGCACCCCGGCGTAGTCACCGGTAAACGGTCGCCCGGTGGCGTTGGCGCCGTGCATGCCCGGTGCCAGGCCCACGATCAGCAGCTCGGCGTTCGCCGGACCGAAGGCCGGCACCGGCGCCGCGTGGTACTCGGGATGACGGCTGGCGACCTCCCGACGCAGGTCGACCAGCCGCGGGCAGTGCGGACAATCCGGCGCGGGTACCGCCATGACGTCGTCAGGCTGGCGCACGCCGGCTTACCGGCGGCGAATACTGCGCAGTAATGCAGCGCACACCCGGCGTTCAGGCGCTGGCGGCGTCGGAACGGTCCTCGAGCAGTCCGTACCGCATGGCCATGCGCGTAAGCTCGACATCGTTCGACACGCCCAGTTTCTCGAATACCCGGTAGCGATAGGTGCTGACCGTCTTTGGTGACAGGCAGAGGCTGTCGGAGATCGCCTGCGTACTGGTGCCGCGGGTCACCATGAGCACCACCTGCATCTCGCGTTGGGAGAGCTGATCGAACGGCGAACCACCACTGCCCTTGATCAGCGACACCGCCAGCTGACTGGCAATACTCGCCGCCACGTAGCTCTTGCCCGCATGGACCTGACGCACCGCGGCCACCACCTCGGCGGCCGCGCTGTCCTTGGACAGATAGCCCATGGCACCGGCCTCGAGCAGGCGCGAGGGATAGGGCTCGTCCTGGTACATCGACACCGCGATGACTTTCATCGACGGATGCGAGGACAGCAACCGCCGGGTGGCTTCGATGCCACCCATGCCGGGCATGTTGATGTCCATGAGAACCACGTCGGGGTTCAGTTCACGGGCCAGACGCAGGGCGTCTTCACCATTGCCGGCCTCCCCGACCACCTCGAAATCCGATTCCCCGGACAGCAGGCTCAGCATCCCGCCCCTTACCAGGTGGTGGTCGTCCACGAGCAGCAATCGAATCATGGCGTGATCCCCGACGAAACCTTTCGCCGTATTGTAAACCGGATGACCCGGTCGGTCCGATCGGTTATCGACCGGAACGCGAAATTGACCAGCCCGGCGCCGGCCGATACTGGGCCGGCGAGGCCAAACGAAAAAGGCCCGACGGGGGTATCCCGCCGGGCCTCGATTTCACGCGGTTGGACGCGGGTTGCCTAGAACTGGGCTTCCTCGGTCGAACCGGTCAGGGCGGTGACGCTGGACACGCCGCCCTGGATTACGTTGGTGACATCATCGAAGTAGCCGGTGCCCACTTCCTGCTGATGACTGGAGAAGGTGTAGCCGCGATCCTTTGCGGCGAACTCCGGCTCCTGAACCATGTTCACGTAGGCGGTCATGCCGTCTTTCACGTAGTTCTGCGCCAGATCGAACATGTTGTACCACATGTTGTGGATACCGGCGAGGGTAATGAACTGGTACTTGTAGCCCATCGCGCCCAGCTCGCGCTGGAACTTGGCGATGGTGGCATCGTCCAGGTTCTTCTTCCAGTTGAACGACGGCGAGCAGTTGTAGGCCAGCAGCTGTTCCGGGTACTCGGCGTGCAGGGCCTCGGCAAACTTCTTGGCCTCGTCCAGATCCGGCACGGCGGTTTCACACCACACCATGTCGGCGAACGGCGCATAGGCCAGACCGCGGCTGATGGCCTGGTCGATGCCGGCGCGGGTGCGGTAGAAACCTTCCGCGGTGCGCTCGCCGGTGATGAACTCCTTGTCGTAGTCGTCGACGTCGGAGGTCAGCAGATCGGCGGCGTTGGCATCGGTGCGGGCCAGCACGATGGTGGGCGTGCCCATCACGTCGGCGGCCAGGCGCGCGGCGACCAGTTTCTGCACGGCCTCCTGGCTCGGCACCAGCACCTTGCCGCCCATGTGGCCGCACTTCTTCACGGACGCCAGCTGATCCTCGAAGTGCACGCCGGCGGCGCCCGCCTCGATCATGCCCTTCATCAGTTCGTAGGCGTTGAGCACGCCGCCGAAACCGGCTTCGGCGTCGGCCACGACCGGCGCGAAATAGTCGATGAACTCGGGATCACCCGGGTTCACGCCCTTGCCCCACTGAATCTGGTCCGCGCGGGCGAAGGCGTTGTTGATGCGGCTGACCACCGTCGGCACCGAGTTGACCGGGTACAGCGACTGGTCGGGATACATGGTCTCGCCGGTGTTGGCGTCAGCAGCCACCTGCCAGCCGGACAGATAGATCGCCTTGACGCCGGCCTTGACCTGCTGCAGCGCCTGGCCGCCGGTCAGGGCACCGAGACAGTTGACGTAGTCTTCCTCGTTGACGAGCTTCCAGAGCTTCTCCGCCCCGTTGCGCGCGTAGGTGGCTTCGGGCACCACGGAGCCGCGCAGCCGGACCACGTCCTCGGCGCTGTAGGTGCGCTTCACATTTTTCCAGCGCGGGCTTTCCGCCCACTCCTTTTCGATCGCCTGGATCTGCTCGGTTCTGTTCATGTCCGATCTATGCCTCTTCAAGGGGGTCTGTCGATGGGTGCTGTTCACGGGTCACCGGCTGCCAGGAGGTACGCGCCGAATGATCCACACCCGTATTCACTCGCTCGGAGATTGGTGTTGTCCGCGAATGCGAAACCGGTTATTGCAGCGCAGCATCCGATTTCACGGCCGCGCATTATACCGGTTGAAAATAATTTTTACAGGCCGGTGTCACGCCGCCGGCCAACAGCCAGAAATTCTCTACAAAGACAACTCTTTGGCTGCCAGGACCATGCCGTCGGCGTCGCCGCAGATCCACGCGCCGGGCCGGAATGCCACGCCGGCGAAGCGCACCAGCACGTCGCGATCCCCGAGATCCCGCTTGTTCGACTTCAACGGATGCGTGGCCAGCGCCTTGACCGCCACGTCCATCTCGCCGATGTCTGCCGAATCACGGATGCAGCCATACACCACGACACCGCCCCAGTTATTGTCGATGGCCAACTGGGCAAGATTGTCACCGAGCAGCGCGCAACGGTCGGATGCCCCGCCATCAACCACCAGCACCCGTCCCTCGCCGGGTTCCTCGAGCGCCGCCCGCACCAGGGAATTGTCCTCGAAGCACTTCACCGTGCTGATCGGTCCGGCGAAGGCCAGGCGACCGCCGAAGTCCCCGAACAGCGGCTCGGCAATCTGGAGCTGGTCGGCGTAGCGGTCGCAGAGATCGGTGGTCGGCAGGATGTCGGTCATGAAATACAGCTCTCGAATCGAAGAAATGAAGCAGGTCGAATCAGGCGGCGCGCCGGGCCGCCAGCCATCCCCAGAGCAGACCGGCCAGCAGCAGCACGAATCCGACCAGCGTCCAGGCCGGCAGCGACAATCCCATGAATGCGGCGTCGATATCGGCACAGCTGGCGTCGCCGCGCAGCACCATCGCCAGCACCTCGGCCCAGGGCATCACGTCCAGCAGGTAGTTCAGGTCCGGCCCGCAGGCCGGCACCTGGTCGGCGGGCAGCGACTGCAACCACACGTGGCGTCCGGCAATCGCCGCCCCGACACCGGCCGAGGCCGTCGCCAGCAGAAAGTAGACGTGGCGGCCCCAGCCCAGGGGGCCATGCAGCGCTCCTGCCAGACAAACCAGGGCGACGCCGGCCATCGCCACCCGCTGGAAGATGCACAGCGGACAGGGTTCCAGGCCGAAGCCAAACTCCAGCAGGTACGCAAAGGCTAGCGCAGCCGCCGAAGCAAGCAGGCCCAGTGTCATCACACGGCGTGGGGTCATGACCCAATGCTTGCACGGCCCCGGCAACGCGGCAAGCAGGTCCCGCTGTTTGCTAGGCTCGGCAGCGCCACGCACGACGCGCTACCGGTATGACACTGACCTGTGAGATTCGCCGCAACGGCGGCCCCGATGTCCTGGAATGGATCGACACGGAGCCGGGCGAGCCCGGCCCCGGGGAAGTCCGCATCCGCCACCATGCGGTAGGGCTGAACTACATCGACATTTACCACCGCACCGGTCTCTATCCCCTGTCGCTGCCCAGCGGCATCGGGCTGGAAGCCGCCGGGGAGATCACCGCGATCGGGGATGGCGTCACCGATCTGGCCATTGGCGACCGCGTTGCCTACGCCAGCGCACCGCTGGGCGCCTACGCCGAAGAGCGCCTGATGCCGGCCGACCGGGTGGTGCCCCTGCCGGACGCGGTCGATGCCCGCAGCGCCGCCGCCCTGATGCTCAAGGGGCTGACCGCCCACTTCCTGCTCTTCCGCACGTTCGCGATCCAGCCGGGTCAGCGGGTGCTGGTACACGCGGCCGCCGGCGGTGTCGGCTATCTGTTGTGCACCTGGGCCACACATCTGGGCGCCACGGTGATCGGCACGGCGGGCTCGCGGGAAAAGGCAGCCATCGCCCGCGAAGCCGGCTGTGCCGAGGTCATTCAGTACCGCGACGGCAATATCGCCACCCAGGTTCGCCGCGCGGCCGGCAAGCGGGGTGTCGACGTGGTCTACGACGGCGTTGGCGCGGCCACTTTCCAGGATTCGCTCGACAGCCTGGCGCCGCTGGGCATGATGGTCAGCTTCGGCAACGCCTCCGGGCCGGTCCCCGCCTTTGAACCATCCGAACTGGCGCGCCGCGGCTCGCTGTTCTTCACCCGTCCCAGCCTGCTCGACTACACCCGTGAGCGGCAGGATCTGCTCGACGGCGCCAGCGCGCTGTTCGACGCGGTCGAGGCCGGCATCCTGTCAGCGCGCATCGGTCAGGAATTCCCGTTACCGGAGGCGGCCCGGGCCCACCGCGCGCTCGAAGCGCGCAAGACCACCGGCGCCAGCCTGCTCATCCCCGACTGATCCGGCCAACGGGCGACGAAGCACGGCAACAAATCAGACAGGCCGAATGAATCGCGCCTGCTGCTCCGGGCGCACCTCAGGTCTTGATGCCACCCCTCGCCAGATCGGCGGGATCCAGCAGACGATCGAGCTCGCTTTCGCTCAGGTCGGTTTCGGCCAGGGCGACCTCCTTGATCGGCTTGCCTTCGGCGTAAGCCTTCTTGGCAATGGCCGCACCCTTTTCGTAGCCGATCACCGCATTCAGGGCGGTCACCAGAATCGGGTTCTTCGCCAGCGCCCGGTCCAGGGTCGCCTGATTGACGGTGAAGCCCGCAATGGCCTTGTCCGCCAGCACCGTGGCGGTATTGCCCAGCAGATCGATGCTCTGTAGCAGGTTGTAGGCCACCACCGGCAGCATCACGTTGAGCTGGAAGTTGCCGCTCTGGCCAGCCACGGTGATGGTGGTGTCGTTGCCGATCACCTGGGCGGCGACCATGGCCGCCGCCTCCGGAATCACCGGATTGACCTTGCCCGGCATGATGGAACTGCCCGGCTGCAGCGCCGGCAGCGCAATCTCGCCCAGCCCGGCCAGCGGTCCGCTGTTCATCCAGCGCAGGTCGTTGCTGATCTTCATGATCGATACCGCCACGGTCTTGAGCTGACCCGACAGCTCCACCGCCGCATCCTGGCTCGACAGGCTCTCGAAGTAGTCCGGGCTGGCCTCGAAGGCCACATCCGTGGCGGCGGCCAGATTCTGCGCGAAGCGCGCGCCGAATTCGGGATGGGCATTGATGCCGGTGCCCACCGCGGTGCCGCCCTGCGCC
Source organism: Spectribacter hydrogenoxidans (assembly GCF_031846275.1). Lineage (NCBI taxonomy): Bacteria > Pseudomonadati > Pseudomonadota > Gammaproteobacteria > Salinisphaerales > Salinisphaeraceae > Spectribacter > Spectribacter hydrogenoxidans. The sequence goes on along the minus strand of NZ_JAVRIB010000012.1, from coordinate 37,673 downwards.
AGGCGCCGGATGCGCGGCAGCGCCGCCTCGATCCGGGCGATCCCGGAATCGATCTGGGCCGCCCAGCCACCCAGCTCCTGTTCCAGACTGACCGGCATGGCATCCATCAGGTGCGTGCGGCCGGTCTTGATCACGTCCGACAGCTCGGCACCCTTGCGCCGCAGCGTGTCACGCAGATGCCGCAGCGCCGGCAGCAGCCGCTTTTCGCACTGCAGGGCGGCACTGACATGGATGGCCGTGGGAATCACGTCATTGGAGCTCTGCCCCATGTTGACGTGGTCATTGGGATGCACCGTCGTGCCGGCAATATCGGACGCCAGTCGGGCAATCACCTCATTGGCGTTCATGTTGCTCGAGGTGCCCGAACCGGTCTGGAAGATATCCACCGGGAACTCGGCGTCGTGGTCGCCTGCCGCCACGGCGTCGGCGGCCTGCCGGATGGCGGTGGCCAGATCCCGGTCGAGCAGGTCCAGATCGCTGTTGACCTGCGCCGCCGCGCCCTTGATCCGCCCCAGCGCTTCGATGAAGGCGCGCGGTGCCCGCAGGTCCGAGATCGGAAAGTTCTCGACCGCCCGCTGGGTCTGAGCGCCCCATAGCGCCGATACCGGCACCTGGAGTTCACCCATGCTGTCCTTTTCGGTACGGAATTCGGCGGCGTCGCCGTGCGGCTGCGGCATGTCTGGCTCCTGGTTTGATGAGGACGATGGCCGTGTGCGAGGCGGTCCATCCGGACCCGGCATCGCCGGCGCATCAGGTATCATGGGCGGATTCTATCACCGCCCCCGATCGCGCCAATGTCCCTGGATGCCGACCTCTCCCCGTTGACTGCCGTGACGCCGATCGACGGCCGATATGCGTCGAAAACCGCCGAACTGCGGCCGATTTGCAGCGAAATGGGACTGATCCGCTATCGCCTCACGGTGGAAATCCGCTGGCTGGAAGCGCTGGCCCGGCATCCCGGCATTCCGGAACTGAGCGCGCCCGATGCGGACACCACCCATGCGTTCCGCGCGCTGATCGCGGACTTCGACGCCGCCGATGCCCAGGCCGTGAAGGACATCGAGGCCACCACCAATCACGACGTGAAAGCGGTCGAGTACTTCCTGAGAGATCGCCTGAATAAGCTACCGCAATTTACTGAATACAGTCCTTTCATTCATTTCGCCTGCACCTCCGAGGACATCAACAATCTGGCCTATGCGCTGATGCTGCGCGAGGCGCGCGACACGGTGCTGCTGCCGGCGATCGACCAGATCACGGCCGCCATCGCCGACCTCGCCCATACCTACGCCGATCTGCCGATGCTGGCCCGGACCCACGGCCAGTCGGCGTCCCCGACCACCCTGGGCAAGGAAATGGGGGTGTTCGTGCACCGGCTGCGCCGGCAGCGCGAAGCGCTGGCCAGTGTGACCATCCTCGGCAAGATGAACGGCGCCGTGGGCAACTACAACGCTCACCTGGTGGCCTACCCGGAGGTCGACTGGCCAGCCCTGAGCGCGGCGTTCCTGGCCGATCTGGGACTGGCGCCCAGCCCCTGCACCACCCAGATCGAGCCGCATGACTGGATGGCCGAGACCTACCATGCGCTGATGCGGGTGAACACGATCCTGCTCGACTTCGCGCGGGATGTCTGGGGCTACGTGTCGCTGGGCTATTTCAAGCAGGCGGCCGTGGCCGGCGAGGTGGGCTCCTCGACCATGCCGCACAAGGTCAACCCGATCGATTTCGAGAATGCCGAGGGCAACCTGGGCATGGCCAACGCGGTGCTGGATCACCTGGCGGCCAAGCTGCCTGTGTCCCGCTGGCAGCGGGACCTGAGCGACTCCACCGCCTTGCGCAACACCGGCACCGGGCTGGCGCACACGCTGATCGCCTGCCAGGCCCTGCAGAAGGGCATCGGCAAGCTGGCGGCCGACCCGGCCCGGCTGGCCGCCGATCTCGACGCCAACTGGCCGATACTGGCCGAGGCAATCCAGACCGTCATGCGGGTGCGCGGTATCGACCAGGCCTATGAACAGCTCAAGACCCTGACCCGCGGTCAGACGATCGACGAGGCTGCCGTCCGTGCCTTCGTGGATAGTCTCGATCTGCCCGATTCCGACAAGGCCCGGCTGCGAGACCTGCGGCCCGGGGACTACATCGGCAATGCCGCCGACCAGGCCCGACAGGTCTGAACCGGGCGAGTCCCCGGCCGTCCGGCTCGCCCGTGATGCGGCCAAGCTGGCTCGCAGCGCGCGCCGGCACCTCGACCTTTACAGCCACGAGCTGCCGGCGGATGTGTATGCCACCGAAGCGTTCTGCGAGGCCATCAAGCAACTGGTGATCGGGGCGCCCCGCCACGCTCGGGTCCGCATTCTGATTGCCGATACCCGTCCGGCGGCCCGCGGCCACGCGCTGGTGACCCTCGGACAGACACTGTCCAGCGCCATCGAATTCCGAACGCCGGCACCGGGTGCCACATCCTGGTTCGGCGAATGCCTGATCGCAGACGCCGCCCGCGGCCTGACCCAGCACGAACGGCGCGCCCTGACGCCACCGCAATCGCTGGGCCCGCCCGAGGCACGCAAACTCCATGGCGAGTTCGAAGCTCGCTGGCAAGCCGCGCAGACAGCCAGCGACCTCCGGCGGCTCTATCTGGGCGGCTGACCCCCCCTTCCGCCCGTGGCTACATCGCCGGCGGCACCACCTCGAATGCCCGGATGCGCTCCCGCAAGGTATCGGGCACCGCGACGGAGGTCTGGGCACTGTAATCGAACCAGACCAGCACCGCCTCCATCAGCGCCACCAGGTGACCACCCTCCCGGTGCCAGAGCGCCTGCTGCACACCCATGCTGCTGCGGCCAATGCGATGGATGCGGGTGGTGATCTCGATCTCGGCGGGAAAGCGCAACTGCTGCCGGAACTGACAACCGAGTTCGGCCAGGATCGGCCCGGTCTCGTGGAACGGGTCGCCGGTGGCCAGAAGCTGAGAGAAGTAATCGATCCGGCCGTCCTCGGAATAACGGTAGTACACCGTGTTGTTCACGTGGCCCAGGGCATCCATTTCGCCCCAGCGCACGGTCAGCGGCAGGCCATGGGTAAAATCGGCACGGACGGGATCGGTCATGTCGGCAGGCACTCCATCGGGGTCACGGATGGCCGCCATCGCCTCCATACGGTGGCGTATTGACAGCGGCGCGGCAGTGCAGCATACTCTCAATACGCCTGCGTATGGAATACTAATGAGCGCGACCCGCGACACGATCAACGACAAGACCCGGCTGTCGGCCGACGCCTGGGCGCAGGCTGCGCTCGATGCGATCGCCGACCAGGGTATCGCGGGCGTCGCCGTGGAGCCGCTGGCCCGCCGCCTGGGCGTGACCAAGGGCAGTTTCTACTGGCATTTCAGCAACCGCGAGGCGCTGCTCAAGCGCGCGCTGGAACGCTGGGAAGAACAGGAAACCGGCGTCCCCTTCCAGAGCCTGGAAAACGAAACCGACCCCCGCCGGCGCCTGCAGCGGGTCATCCGCGAGGTCAACACCTCGCTGCGCACCAGTCGCATCTACCAGGCCCTGTCGGCAGCGGCCGACGATCCGCTGATCGCGGCATTCGTCACGCGCGTGTCCACCCGGCGTATCGAAACACTGCGTCATTACTACCAGGCGGTGGGCCTGTCGCCGGAGCACGCATCGCGCTGGGCGCGACTGACGTACTCGGTGTTTCTCGGCACGCTGCAGATCCGTCGGGACATGCCGGCCGAATGGCCGCATACCGACTCGACCGAATTCTCGCAATACATCGCGTTCCTCGAGCGGGCACTGCTGCCCGACGATGACGCGATGAACCCGGACCTCGCTGCGCCTGCCCATCCCGGCGCCGCGTTGACCGGCACCCCGGCCGCCAACGCGGCCACCAAGTCATAGGAGGTCATCATGACTGTCATCCTGTCCCTGCTCGCTGCCCTGGCCGCCGTGTGGGCCCTGGCCTATATCGGCGCCCCGCTGCTGGCCTGGACCGCCGCCGCCGTGGTGTATTTCGGCGCGCTGTACGGCCTGGGCGTCATCGGCACTACCGGCATCGTGATCGCCGCGGTCATCGGCGTCCCGGTAGCGGTGCTGTTCAACGTGGTGCCATTGCGCCGCAGCCTGCTGACCAAACCCATCTTCAAGGGTTTCAAGGCCGTGCTGCCGCCGATGTCGGACACCGAACGCGAGGCCCTCGAGGCCGGTGATGTCTGGTGGGAAGCGGAAATGTTCCGCGGCAAGCCCGACTGGACCTATCTGATGAACTTCCAGCGCACCCGCCTCACCGACGAGGAACAATCGTTCCTCGATAACGAGACCGAGCAGCTCTGCGAGATGCTCGACGAATGGCAGATCACCCAGGAACTGATGGATCTGCCCGAGGATGTCTGGCAGTTCATTCGCGACAAACGCTTCTTCGCCATGCTGATTCCGAAGGCGCACGGCGGCCTCGGCTTCTCTGCGTTGGCGCAGTCGACCATCGTCGCCAAGATCGCGTCGCGCAGCCTGACCGCCGCGGTCACGGTGATGGTGCCCAACTCGCTCGGTCCGGGCGAGCTGCTCGTGCACTACGGCACCGAGGACCAGCAGAAGCGCTGGCTGCCGGGCCTGGCCCAGGGCACGGAAATCCCCTGCTTCGGCCTCACGGGTCCGGAAGCCGGCTCCGACGCCGGCTCGATCCCCGATACCGGCATCGTCTGCAAGGGCGAGTTCGAGGGCAAGGAAGTGGTCGGCCTCAAGCTGACCTTTTCCAAGCGCTGGATCACGCTGGCGCCGGTAGCTACCGTCGTGGGCCTGGCATTCAAGGCCTATGACCCGGACGGCCTGCTGGGCGACGACAGGGAGCTGGGCATTACCTGTGCCCTGGTGCCGGCCGACCATCCCGGCGTGGAAGTCGGCAAGCGCCACTACCCCGGCGCCTTCATGAACGGGCCGATCTACGGCAAGGACGTGTTCATTCCGCTGGAATGGGTGATCGGCGGCCGCGAACAGATCGGCGGCGGCTGGCGCATGCTGGTCGAGTGCCTGTCGGCTGGCCGCGGCATCTCCCTGCCCGCCCTGTCCTCGGCGGCCTCCAAGATGAGCTACCGCATGACCGGCGCCTTCGGCCGCGTGCGTCGCCAGTTCAAGATGCCCATCGGCAAGTTCGAGGGTGTGCAGGAGGCCTCGGCCCGCATCGCCGGCCTCAACTACAAGATGGAAGCCGCCCGCGTGCTCACCGCCAGCGGCGTGGACACCTGCGCCCCGTCCGTGGTCACGGCCATCGCCAAGTACCACATGACCGAGTGGATGCGGCAGTCGGTGAACGACGCCATGGATATCCACGGCGGCCGCGGCGTCCAGCAGGGCCCGCGCAACTATCTGGCGCCCTCCTATCAGGCGATTCCGATCGCCATCACGGTGGAAGGCGCGAACATCCTCACCCGCAGCCTGATGATCTTCGGCCAGGGGGCGATTCGCTGTCACCCCTACGTCTTCCCGGAGATGGAGGCAGCGCGCGAGGACGACCTCAAGGCCTTCGACAAGCTGCTGTGGGGTCACGTGGGCTATTCCGTCAACCGCGGGGCCCGCGCCCTGACCCTGGGCCTGACCGGTTCGCGGCTGGCCGGTGCTCCAATCAGCGGCCCGACCGCCCCCTACTTCCGCGAGCTGGCCCGCATGAGCGCCGCCCTGGCGTTCGTCTCGGACGTCACCATGGGCATGCTCGGCGGCGACCTGAAACGCAAGGAACGCCTGTCGGCCCGTCTGGGTGACGTGCTATCGCAACTCTATTTCGCGTCGGCCACGCTCAAGTACTTCATCGACGAGGGCCAGCAGGAAGCCGACCTTCCCCACATGCAGTGGGTAATGGACGACAGCCTGCGGGAAATCGCGGATGCCTTCGACGGCTTCTTCCGCAACTTCCCCAATCGTTTCGTCGGCAAGGCGCTGCGCGTCATGGTGTTTCCGCTGGGCCGGCCGTATCACGGCGCCAGCGACGACCTGGGCGGACAACTGGCCGACGCCATGCTGGAGCCCGGCGCCTTCCGCGAGCGCATGACCGCCGACACCTACGTCGGCAAGTCGGCGGGTGACGCCACCGGCCGCATGGAGCAGGCGTTCCAGATGCTGGTGAAGGTCGAGCCGCTCTACAACAAGTTCGCCAAGGCGGTGGCCAAGGGCCAGACCCGCGGGCTGACGGTGACCGACCAGCTCGCCAGCTGCGTGGAAGCCGGCATCCTCTCGCAGGCGGAGGCCGACGAAGTCGCCGCCTACGACAAACTGCGCTACGACGCCATCCTCACCGATGCGTTCGAGCCGGACTACCTGCTCAATCGCCAGAACGGTGGCCATCAGGACAAGGTGCAGGAAGCCCGCGTGGCCTGATTCGACAGCAACAACGAAGACCCGAGCCCGGGCAGCGATGCCCGGGCTTTTTTGTGCCTGATCACATCCTAGCCTTATCACTTTTAGCTATTACCATTCCCAGCGACCCTGCAAGTCGGTATGGTCTCGCTCCATTGTTCCGCGGGCTGACGAGACAACAGGATGGAATTCGAGGCCTGGTTCGTGCTGGGACTGGCAGTCGCCGCACTCGGGCTGATGAGTGCCGGGCGCCAGCCGCCGCATCTGGTGATGCTGGGCGTGCTGGTCATACTCAGTGCCAGCGGCATTCTTACGGCGGAACAGGCACTCGCCGGTTTCAGCAACAGTGGCCTGATCACGGTGGCCGCGCTGTTCGTGGTGGCCGCCGGCGTGCACCACTCCGGTGGCGTCGATCTGGTGGTGCGCTACCTGCTCGGCCAACCCGGCTCGGTGCGGCGGGCTCAGGCGCGACTGATGCTGCCGGTGGCCATGCTCAGCGGATTTCTCAACAACACCCCCGTGGTCGCGACCATGATTCCGGCGGTGCACGCCTGGTCTCGCCGGATCGGCATGGCGCCGTCCAAGCTCATGATCCCCCTGAGCTATGCCGCCATCCTCGGCGGCACGCTGACCCTGATCGGCACCAGCACCAACCTGGTGGTCAACAGTCAATACCAGGCCCTGACGGGTGCCGATGACCTGTCAATGTTCTCCATCACCACCGTGGGTCTGCCGGTGGCGGTGCTGGGTCTGGCACTGATGCTGCTGGTCCTGCCACGGCTGCTGCCGGATCGCCGGGACGAACAGAAATTCGGCGAATTGCGGGAGTTCTCGCTGGAGGTCATGGTCGAGGAGAACGGCCCGCTGGAGGGCCAGACGGTGGCCCAGGCCGGGCTGCGCAATCTGGGTAACATGTATCTGGTCGAGATCATCCGCCAGGACAGCGTGGTCACGGCTGTCCCCTCGGAAGAGCAGCTGCGCGGCGGCGACCGGCTGGTGTTCGTCGGTGACACCCAGGCGGTGTCGGATCTGTTGCGCATCAACGGCCTGCTGCCCTCCACCTCCGGCGACGGCCCGGCCCTGGGCAAGTCCCGCGCCGAACGGCGTCTGGTGGAAGCGGCACTGTCCCCGCACTCCGAAGTGATCGGCCAGACCATCCGTGATGCCCGGTTCCGCGACCGCTACGGCGCGGTCGTGCTGGCCGTGGCCCGCGGGGGGGAACGGGTACAGGGGAATCCCGGGCGCATCGAACTGCGCTCGGGCGATGTGTTGTTGCTGGAGGCTCGGCCGGCGTTCGTCACCCGCCAGCGCTACAACAAGGACTTTCTGCTGATCAACGACCTCGACACGGAAACCCCCCGGCACGAGCGAGCCCCGCTGTCATGGCTGATTCTCGGCGGACTGGTCGTCAGCGCCGCGACCGGGCTCAGCAGCATGCTCAACGCCGCGCTGGTTGGTGCCGCCGTCATGGTCCTGACCGGCTGCTGCACGGCGGGCCAGGCCGGCAAGAGCGTGGACATGCCGGTACTCCTGGTCATCGCCAGCTCCTTCAGCCTGGGAACGGCACTGCAGGTCTCCGGTGCGGCCGGCGCAATCGGCCAGACCATTGTCAACACAAGCGGCGGCCATCCGTTGCTGCTGCTGATTCTGGTGTACATCGCGGTGATGCTGATGACCGAGATAATCACCAACAACGCCGCTGCGCTGGTAATGCTGCCCATCGTGCTGTCCGTGACCAACACCGCGCAGCTGCCGGCCATGCCCTTCGTCATCGCCGTGATGATGGCCGCCTCGGCCACCTTCGCCACGCCGCTGGGCTACCAGACCAACCTGATGGTGTTCAGTGCCGGCGGCTATCGCTTCAACGAGTTCCTGCGCGCGGGACTGCCCATGAATCTGGCGATCGGCGTGACCACGATCATCGTGATCCGGCTGGTTTACGCGTCGGCGTTTGCATAGTACAGCGCGAAAACGTCAGACCAGCGGCCCGCCATGCTTAATCCGATCCCTGGCGCGATAGTCGGGCATGAGATCGCCGCGCCAGCTCCGCTTCGCGGACCTGACTCGCGATGACAAAGCCACCCGTCATAGCGAGGCGCGAAGCGCCGCGGCTATCTCGCCCGGCGGACTCAGTCCGTGACGTGTGATCCGGGCTCGAGATCGCCTCACCTGCCTCGCGATGACGTGACCAGTGCACCCGATCATGTCTCTTCGATCATCACCCGATACCCCTCACTGAATTCCTTCGGCATCCGGCAGGGCCGCCCGTTGTCCAGCCGCACCGACACGAAATGGGAATGGCCGCGCAGCACCGTCACCCCATCGGCCGGGCGGATGATCTGAAACCGCCGCCACAGCGACAGCCGGCCGTCATTGCGGCTGACCCAGGTGGCCGCCACCAACTCGTCTCCCAGGTGGGTGGGCGCCAGATAATCCAGCTCGTGGCGGCGTACCACGCAGGCCACGCCCAGCCGTTCATAGGTATCCCAGTCCAGGTCGAGCGATTTCGAGTGGGCCCAGGACACCGCTTCCAGCCAGCCGAGGTAGGTGACATTGTTCACGTGTTGCAGTGCATCGATATCCCCCGGCTGCACCGTAATGTCCAGTGTGAACGGAGCCGGAAAATCCCAGCCGAGATGGTTGACGTCACTCATGGGCGGAACGTGCCGTCGCAGTGGCACGAATCAGACAGGGGGCGGGCATGCAGGGCTCCTTGCTTATGACTGGAATCGGGTTGGGCGGTCGCGGTCAATCGGATCCCGCTTGCCGCCGACCGGTTGATAACGTAGCATCTCATCCTTATTTAGGACTGAAATGGTCCGGTATCCGGCATGCTGAGACTGAGCAAACTGACCGACTACGGCATGGTGGTAATGGCCGCCCTGGCCGACGCGGAAGACGACACCCGCAACGCCGCGGATCTGGCCGCCGCCACCGGTGTTGCGCTGCCCACGGTGCGCAAGCTGCTCAAGCGGCTGAACCGCGGCGGTCTGGTAAACTCGGCACGTGGCGCTCGGGGTGGTTACCGGCTGGCCCGGCCCGCCGACGACATCAGCATCGCCGATGTCATCGCGGCCCTGGAGGGCCCGGTTTCCCTGACCGAGTGCGCCGCGCATGACGGCCTTTGCAGCATGGAGTCGGTCTGCCGGCTGCGCGGGCACTGGCGGGTGATCAACGACGCGATACGCGGTGCGCTGGCCGATGTGTCCGTGGCGGACATGAACCGTCCGGCACCGAACATACCGCTGCAGCCCGTGGCCGGCATAGCGTCGAGCCCGGGTTCCTAACTTTTCGTCAACGGTGCAATCATGGCAGCACGCGAACAGGACATCGATACACTCGTCGAAAGCCGCGAATACGACGCCGGCTTCGTCACCGACATCGAATCGGACACTATCGCGCCGGGTCTGAATGAAGAGGTCATCCGTTTCATTTCGGCCAAGAAGGACGAACCCGAGTGGATGACCGACTGGCGGCTGGAAGCCTTCCGCAACTGGAAGCAGATGACGCACCCCAGCTGGGCGCATGTGCACCATCCGCCGATCGACTACCAGTCCATCTCCTACTTCTCGGCGCCCAAGTCCTCCAAGGACAAGCCGAAGAGCCTGGACGAGGTGGACCCGAAGCTGCTGGAAACCTATAACAAGCTCGGCATCCCGCTGAAGGAACAGGAAGTGCTGGCCGGCGTGGAAGGCGCCGCCAACGTCGCCGTGGACGCGGTGTTCGACAGCGTGTCGGTGGCCACCACCTTCAAGGACAAGCTGCACGACGCCGGCGTGATCTTCTGCTCCATTTCGGAGGCCATCCGCGAGTATCCGGAACTGGTGAAGAAGTATCTGGGCTCGGTCGTACCGCGCAAGGACAACTTCTTTGCCGCGCTGAATTCGGCGGTGTTCACCGACGGCAGCTTCGTGTTCATCCCGGAGGGCGTGAAGTGCCCGATGGAGCTGTCGACCTACTTCCGCATCAACGCCGAGAACACCGGCCAGTTCGAGCGCACGCTGATCGTGGCCAAAGCCGGCAGCCAGGTGTCGTACCTGGAAGGCTGCACCGCGCCACAGCGCGACGAGAACCAGCTGCATGCCGCGGTGGTCGAGCTGATTGCCCTGGACGATGCCGACATCAAGTATTCCACGGTACAGAACTGGTATCCGGGCGACGAGAACGGCAAGGGCGGCATCTACAACTTCGTGACCAAGCGCGGGGACTGCCGCGGCGCCCGCTCGAAGATTTCGTGGACCCAGGTGGAAACCGGCTCGGCCATCACCTGGAAATACCCGAGCTGCATCCTGCGCGGCGACGACTCGGTGGGCGAGTTCTACTCGGTGGCGGTCACCCGCGGCATGCAGCAGGCCGACACCGGCACCAAGATGATCCACGTCGGCAAGAACACCAAGAGCACCATCATCGCCAAGGGCATTTCCGCGGCCCGGGGTGAACAGGCCTATCGCGGTCTGGTACGCATCATGCCGCGGGCCGACAACGCCCGGAACTTCACCCAGTGCGACTCCCTGCTGATCGGGGACAAGTGCGGCGCCCACACCTTCCCCTATGTGGAAGCCAGCAACCCTACGGCCAAGCTGGAGCACGAGGCCACCACCTCCAAGATCGGCGAGGACCAGCTGTTCTACTGCATGCAGCGCGGCCTGTCCGAGGAGGACGCGGTCAACATGATCGTCAACGGCTTCTGCAAGGACGTGTTCCGCAAGCTGCCGATGGAGTTCGCGGTGGAGGCCCAGGCGCTGCTCAACGTCACGCTTGAGGGCGCTGTCGGCTAACGCCCCCCCAATCAGCATTCACACTAACCGCAAAGGTCGCAAAGCGCGCAAAGATTGGTGACATGACCCTTATCTGACGCATTGCGTCCTTTGCGCTCTTCGCGGTTCACGCTAACAAGTTTCAACTATGCTCAAGATCGAGAATCTGCACGCCAACGTCGACGGCACGGAAATCCTGCGCGGCATCGACCTCGAGGTTAAGGCCGGCGAGATCCACGCCATCATGGGCCCGAACGGCTCCGGCAAGTCCACTCTGGCCAGCGTGCTCGCCGGCCGCGAGGACTACGAGGTCACCGACGGCAAGGTCACCTTCGACGGTGCCGACCTGCTGGCGATGGACGTGACCGAACGCGCCTGTGCCGGGCTGTTCCTGGGCTTCCAGTACCCGGTGGAAATCCCCGGCGTGTCCAACCTGTACATGCTGCGTGCCGCCATCAACGCCCGCCGCAACGCCCGCGGCGAGAGCGAGATCGACGCCATGGAGTTCATGCAGCAGGTCAACGAGAAGATCAAGCACGTCGACATGAATCCCGACATGGCCAAGCGCGGGGTCAACGAAGGCTTCTCCGGCGGTGAAAAGAAGCGCAATGAAGTCTTCCAGATGCTGATGCTCGAGCCGAAGCTGGCGATCCTGGACGAGACCGACTCCGGCCTCGACATCGACGCCCTCAAGACCGTGGCCAACGGCATCAACGCCCTGCGTTCGCCCGAGCGGGCCACCGTGCTGGTCACCCACTACAAGCGGCTGCTGGAACACGTGGTGCCGGACAAGGTGCACGTGCTGGCCGGCGGACGCATAGTGCGCACCGGCGGCATCGAACTGGCGGACACGCTGGAGGAATCCGGCTACGCCGGCATCGAACAGGCCGACACGCAAGCGCAGGCATCATGACCGGACAGCGCCAGGAAATCAGCCCCAGCGTCGACCACTATCTGGCGGAATTCGCGCGCGTCGAGCGCCACCTGCCCGGCGATCTGATCCGCGAACGCCGCGAGCGTCTGCGGGCGTTCGCCGACGGCGGCTTCCCGCACAAGAAGATCGAGGACTGGAAATACACCGATGTCAGCGCCATCGAGGCCGCCCGCTTCGAAATGGCGACATCGGCCGCCGACGTCGCCAGGGGCGATCTCGCCGACTGGTGCCCGGACGACCTGGACTGCCATCGCGCGGTGATCGTGGACGGCCACTTCCAGCCCCATCTGTCCGAGCTGGACGGCCTGGCCACCGGCATCCGGGTGCGCGGCCTGGCAACCAGTCTTGCCGATGGCAGTGCCCCGGCCCTGGGTACCACGGTCAACGGCCACGGCAGTGCGTTCACCGACATGAACGCCGCCTTCGCCGCCGACGGCCTGCATCTGCGGACGGATGCCGGCGCAGTGGCCAACAAGCCACTGCACGTACTGATCGTGGCCAGCGGCCGGCAGGATCGCGTCATGGCCCAGGTCCGGAACATCATGGAACTGGGTGACAACAGCCAGATCCGCGTGATCGAGCACTACATCGGCCTGGGCGACCACAGCTACTTCACCAACGCCGTCACCGAGGTGCACGCAGCGCCCGGGTCCCGTCTGGAACGCATCCGCATCCAGCAGGAACATCCGGAAAACGGCTACCACGTGGCCAGTTTCCATGCCCGCCAGCAGCGCGACAGCCGCATCATCAATTACGGCATCGACCTGGGCGGCCGTCTGGCCCGCATCGACACCAACAGCACGCTCGATGACACCGGGGCGGAAATCCATCTCTACGGCGTCTACGCCCCCACCGGCGATCAGCACGTGGACAACCACACCCGCGTGGATCACGCCAAGCCGCACGGCACCAGCCGCGAGGCCTACAAGGGCGTGCTCTCGGGCAAGAGCCGCGGCGTGTTCAACGGCAAGGTGATCGTCCACAAGGACGCACAGAAGACCGATTCCGAGCAGTCCTCGGATTCCCTGCTGCTGTCGAAGCAGGCGGTGGTCGACGCCAAGCCGGAACTGGAAATCTACGCCGACGACGTCAAGTGCGCCCACGGCTCCACCGTCGGCCAGCTCGACGAGGACGCGGTGTTCTACCTGATGAGTCGCGGCCTGGACCAGGATGGCGCCCGCGCCGTGCTCACCTACAGCTTCGTCGACGAGATCATCGGCCAGATCGACCTCGAGCCGATCCGGATATTCCTCGAGCGCGCGGTGCTGGAAAAGCTCCCCGCCGGCAGCCGCTTCGCCGGCCTGGCCTGATCCCGATCGTGGCCAGCGACACCGCCACCAGGCTGCCGGAAACGCATCTGGACGTGGCCGCCCTGCGCGCCGCGTTCCCGGTGCTGGACCAGCGCGTGCACGACAAGCCGCTGGTGTACCTGGACAACGCCGCCACCACCCAGAAGCCGGCGGCGGTGATCGACGCCGTGGCCAACTACTACCGCCACGACAACGCCAACGTCCACCGCGGTGTGCACGTGCTGTCCCAGCGCGCCACCGAAGCCTACGAAGGCGCCCGCGAGGCGGTGGCCGGCTTCATCAATGCCGAGCGCGAATACCAGATCGTGTTCACCCGCGGCACCACCGAGGCCATCAACCTGGTGGCCCAGAGCTACGCGCGCCCACGCCTGCAGCCCGGTGACGAAATTCTCATCACCGAGATCGAGCATCACTCCAACATCGTGCCCTGGCAACTGGTGTGCGAGGCCACCGGCGCCACCCTGCGCGTGGCCCGGGTCAACGACGCCGCCGAGATCGACCGCGACGATTTCGCCGCCAAGCTGGGCGAACGGACCCGGCTGGTCGCCATCGGCCACGTCTCCAACGCCTTCGGTACCATCCATCCGGTCAACGAGCTGATCGCCCTGGCCCACCGGCACAACATCCCGGTGCTGGTCGACGGCGCCCAGGCCACCGCCCACATGCCGGTCGATGTCCGGGCGCTAAACGCGGATTTCTACGTGTTTTCCGGTCACAAGCTGTTCGGGCCCACCGGCATCGGGGTGCTCTACGGCCGGGAATCCCTGCTCGAGGCCATGCCCCCGTACCAGGGCGGCGGCGACATGATCGAAACCGTCACCCTGGAAGGCAGCACCTGGAACGAGCTGCCCGCCAAGTTCGAGGCCGGCACCCCGAACATCGCCGGTGCCATCGGCCTGGGCGCGGCGATCCGCTTTCTGGCAGATTTCGACCTGGACGCGATCGCCGCCCACGAGGAACAGCTGCGCGCCCGCGTCACGGCCGAGCTGGCGCAGATCGACGGCCTGCGCCTGATCGGCACCGCCGGACACAAGGCGGCCATCCTGTCGTTCGTCATGGGCGAGGCCCACCCGCAGGACATTGCCACCATCCTGGATTCCGCGGGCGTGGCCATCCGCGCCGGCCACCACTGCGCGATGCCCGGCATGGCCCGCTTCGGCCTGGAGGGCACCGCCCGCGCCTCGTTTGCCGCCTACAACGACGAATCGGACGTCGACGCCCTCCTGGCCGGCCTGCGCTCGGCCCAGCGCATCTTCGCCTGATCCCCGGGCCGGGCGCGCGATAAGCGCCCTAGTCTCCCCGCAGCCAGTCGGACAAGTCCCGCTCGATCAGTTCGCCCAGGGCCACCACGTCGTCCGCGAAATAGGCGCAGAGTTCCTCGCGCAGCGCAGACGTCAGCGGCGCACGGGCAGCGTTGCTCGCGTTCAATTGCCGCAACCGCGCGGCGATGCCCCAGTCGCCGCGCACCCCCGCGGCATCACGAATGCGGCTGACACTCCGGATCGCCTGAGCTAGCAGAACCGAGCGCGTGCGCGCCGCCGGGTTCACCGCCGGAAAGTCGCGTCGGCCGTCATCCTGCAGACCGAGAAAGTCCAGGACCCGGCGGTACATGCGGCCGGCATCGTCCCGGATGTCGTCCAGCAACACCGGTAGAACGCGGTCGGCCCGGACCTGGCCGTAAAGGCGCTGCAACTGTTCGCCGAGCCGGCAGTAGGGCCCGTACAGCAACCGCTCGGGATCACCCCTGGCCGCACGCGGGATGCGCCGGCCGGCACGCCTCGCCCCCTGCAGGTGCCAGGCCGCATCGAAACGCCGGACATTCTCCCAGCCCTGGCGCAGGCATTCGCCGTGCAGGGCCGGCGCCATCTCCAGCGGGTTTCGCAGGCAGACGATGAAACGGGCGTCCGGGGCATACGCGAGAATGCCCGGCACCGCCTCCCGCGAATACAGATAGTGCGTGGAGGCCTCGCCAACCGCGGCATGACGATCGTCGGCACCGGCAAACAGCTGTTCGTATTCCCGCAGGGTGGCTGTGGCCGGCATCTGGTCGCGATTGAAGAAATGCGGTTCCTTGCGGGGACTGAAGAACACCGCGGGATGCGCCGCCAGCCATTGCGCCAGTCCGGTGGTACCGCACTTGGGCGCACCCGGAATGAAGAAATCAGGTCGCTTCACGGTGTATGGAGTCTAAGACGATCCCGGCCGCGGGACCAGCCAGTCACTGCGTGTGGACCTGCATGTGATGGAACCATCCGCCCCGCTGCGGCGTTGTTGTACGGGCGGAAAAAAGCACCATCATGACCAGCACCGACAACCCGGCCACGCCCGAACCGGCGTCGCCGCGCGTTCCCGTGACAGTCCTGCACGTCCTGCGCACCGAGGATCCGCTGGCCGGCGGCCGCGTCACCTATCTGGCCAACCTCCGGGCCGGTCTCGCCGGCTGCGCGGTGATCACCCATACTGACACGCCGTTCTCCCGCGACAGCCGCCGCCGGGTCCTGGCGTGGCGCCAGCCGCTGGCCTTCTGGCGCCGGATCACCCGCCGCATCCCCGATGCCGACCTGATCCACGTGCACGGCATCTACGGCTGGCACGTGGTGCTGTCGGTCATCGCGGCCCGATGGCGCGGCTGCCCCTATATCGTGAGTACCCATGGGCATCTCTACCGGGATGTCCAGCGCGATCGGCCGATCGGAAAACCGCTGTATCTGGCGCTGATCGGACGCGCCATCCTGCGTCGGGCCGTTCTGGCCATTGCCACGTCGACGGCGGAACAGGACGTGATTCGTTCACACTCGCCAGCGGTGCGCATTGCCCGGATCACCCCCGGCCTGCCGGTGCCGCCCGTGCCGCCCTCACGCACGCAGGGCCCCGGGAATGCGCTGCGCCTGCTGTTTCTCGGCCGGGTCGACCCCCACAAGGGGCTGCACTGGCTGCTGCCGGCCATTGCCGAGCAGCGGGATCGGGGGCTGGATATTCATCTGGTGATCGCCGGCGGCGGTTATCCGCACCACATCGAGGCGGTGCGGCAGCAGGCCGCATCGCTGGGCCTGGGCGACTGCGTGCAACTGGCCGGGCATGTCGAAGGCGAACACAAGCAGCAGCTGCTACAGGCGTCGAATCTGTTCGTGCTCCCGTCACGCTCCGAGAACTTCGCGTTCGCGGCGGCGGAGGCGATGGCCGCCGGTCTGCCGGTCATCATCACCGACAACGTCGGTCTGGCGCCCCTGGTCACCCGCTGGCGCTGCGGCCAGGTAGTTGCCGTGGGCGATACCGGGGCAATCGAACGGGCCCTGCGCCATTACGCCGATGCCGAAACCCGCCGCCACGATGGTGAACGCGCCCATGCCGCGGCCCGTCGTGAACTCTCGCTCGAGCAGATGGGCAAGACCGTCGAGTCCGCCTACTACGACCTCGTTCGGTAAGACGGCCCAACCGCATCACCACCAGCGTTGTGTCGGCCGCAGACCCAGGGCCGTGCTGTCGATCCCGAGGCGAATCCGCACCGCCCGCCACAGCAGCACGTTCCACATAATCAGCGAAAACGCCGTGGCCAGGGCCGCGCCGTTGACGCCCAGCGCCGGAATCAGGGCCAGATTCAGCATCACGTTGACCACCGCCGCAATTACCAGCCCCCGTGCCGCGTCCCGCTCGTGCCCGGTCATGTTGAGCAGAAAGCCCACCGACCCGAACAGCGCGTTGCCGAGCTGGCCCGCGGCCAGCAGCGCCAGCGGAAACTGGCCGGCGCTGTATTCGGCGCCGAAAACCAGCACGATGACCGGCCCCGCGAACAGGGCCAGCAGAACCACGATCGGCAGGGTCAGCAACAGCACCACGCGGGCGCTGTTGGTCACCGTCCGTTGCAGGCGGGCGAGATCGCCGCCGGCGTACAGACGCGCGAATTCCGGCGCCACCACCATGTTCATTGCATTCAGGCCGAAGCCCACGATGGCCGCACCCTGCACCGCCACCCGGTAGATGCCGACGTTCTCGCTGGTGCTGAACCAGCCCAGCATGACCAGATCGGTGTGCTGCAGCAGCATGTGCATGCTGGCCACCAGCGCCAGCGGCCAGGCGCTGGCAAACCAGCGGGCGCTGTCGTATTCCAGTTCGGGTTTCGCGGGCAGCATCGGCGGGCGATGGCGCAGCAACCACCAGGTGCCCAGCGTCAGCGCCGTCACGCCCCCGGCCACATGCAGGGCCATGGCCAGATCCGCAGTCAGCGACACCACCGGGAATACCAGCACCGCAGCAACCAGCACCAGCAGTACCGTCTGGCGAATGACCAGCTCCGGCAGCTGGCCCTGCAACACCCGCCGCAGGCCGCGCAGCCCGGCGCCGGTCAGCTTGCTCAGCACCATGAGTGGCACCAGCAGCAACCCCCAGCCCAGGGTCGCCAATTCCATCACACCCAGCCGCGCGGCCAGCAGCCAGCCACCCAGGCCCGCAATCAGCGTGACCAGCAGACACAGCGCGGTGGAAAGCATGGCCGACCAGCGCCACAGGCCGCCGAGCAGCGCCCAGTGTTCGCCGGCCCGCAGACGGGCGGTTTCGCGCACCACCAGCTGCGGCAGCCCCAGTTCGCCGGGCACCATCAGCAGGAACGCCAACGCATAGACGAACGAGTACACCCCGAAGGCCGAAGGGCCCAGCACCCGCGCCAGCAGAATGGTGGAACCCAGCACCAGAACGCCGCTGAGCAGCTTGATGCCCAGGCTGCCCATGCCCAGATGCAGCAAGCCGCCGGCCGCTCCCGCAAGGCGCGTGGCGGTGCCGGCCCGGACCGCCCTCCCCGGTTTGCCGCTGGAAGTCACTGAGCCGGAAGCCGCCGCCCGTCAGGCAGCCGGCGCACAGCAGATGTTCTGATGCCGCTGACTGTCCCGGGGCAGCCGGCCCCAGTGGACGCGCCCGCTGGCAGCAATCATGCCGACCCGGTAGTCCAGCGACCGCCAGAACGCCAGCACATCGGCCACCGACCGACCCGCCGCCCGCAGCGGCCCGGCGTTCAACTCCATGACCACCACCGGGCGGAATCGCGTCAGCAGTTCGCGAGCCCCCTCCAGCACGTCCAGTTCCGCGCCTTCCACGTCGATCTTGATGGCATCCACCCGCTGCAACGACTGCCCCGCCACGTAATCGTCCAGCCGCAGGCACGGCACGGATTCCTCCTGCCACCCCTGCTGCTGGCGTCCGACGTGCACCGACGTCCGGCCGCTGTTGAACAGCCGCCCTTTCCACTCGTCCGCGGGAATCCACAGCGAGAGCGTTCCCGTGCGATCCGACACCGCACAGTGGTTGACCACCACGTTATCCAGGCCGTTCAGCTGCAGATGCCGGCGCAGGCGCTGCACGGTGGCCGTGGCCGGTTCGAAGGCATGCACGACGCCTCGTCGGGCCGCTGCCGCCAGTGGCAGGGCAAACGCGCCGATATTGGCCCCCACATCCAGCACTACGGCGTCCGGCGGCAGCGTCGCCACCAACGCTTCCAGTGCCGGCCGGTCCTCCGGCGGGAAGCCGAACCAGAAGATGCCGGCGTCAATCTGCTCCCCGAGGTGCGCCTGGATCCGCTGATTGCCGAACAACCGGGCCGGCTGTTCCCGCCCCACTCGTCCGGCCCAGAACTGCCGCAGCCGGCGGCCCAGGGGTAACCACAGCCAGCGCGTCAGCCGGTTGCCGGCCAGCGCCAGGCTGATCCGCTGGCATCCGGCAAGCCAGACGCCGTCAACATGGCCGGTGCCCGGCTCGTCCACGGCTCGCGTTGATTCCTCGTCCATCCGCGCCTCCCGTTCCCGTGGTCATCACCCGTCCCGCGACAGCCCTTCGGTCACGACGCGGATATCATCCATGTCGCGCGCTTCGGCAGTAAGCCGGCTCCGGAGTTCACTCCGGCCGCCCGCGGCGATCAGCGTGCACGCAACGGCGGCGCGGAGGACTCGGGCGGCGGCAGAAACAGCAGCAGGCGATCCTCCACCAGCCACCAGCGCCGGCGATACGGCATGGCCCCGCCCTCGAACACCACCGTCAGGCGTTCGCCATCGAACGCCACCCCTTCCGCACCCGGCGGCGCTGCCAGCGCCGTCGACAGGCTCTGCTCGGCCAGCGCCTGCACGTGCAGCGTGCTGTCGTCCGGCAGCGTGACCGGAATGCCGCATTCTTCTGCCCGGAACGGATCGCATTCGAGCGCATGAAAGGACAACCGGCTGTTGGACGGCCCGTAGGACGCGCTCAGCACCACGTTCCGCGCGTCAATGAAGCCCATGCCCTGCGCCTTGTTGCGGTGATGCAGCGCCGCGTCCGGCCGCAACACCTCATAGCGCTGGCCGGCGAAGGACACTTCGTAGCGTTCCCGGCTGACCGGGCGCAGGGTCTGCGGGTCCATGCGGTAACCCGCGGTCCAGCCAGCGGTGCCAGACAACGGGGACAGGTAATGCGGCGGCAGAGGTCGCCCGCGGTCCGCGCGCTGGAAGTTGCCCACCCAGAGGCTGTCCTCGAAGGCCGAGATGAAATCGCCGCTGGCATCCACGGCAATCGGCCGGTCATTGTCCGGCGTCATGGTGATCACCGGTTCCTCGGCATCACGAAGCGCGTTCAGATCAAAGCGGAATATGACGAAATTGTCCGGCAGCCAGAGGTGCCCGTATAGCGACGCCACGCCACCCGCATGCCGCCGCATCGGCGTGCCATCGCGTTCGGAAAGCAGCGCCAGGCGCAGTGCCCGCCCGGCCGTCGCATCCACCAGATAGAGCGCCGAGCGCTTCTGCACACAGCGGGGCACGAAACTCTGCGGAAACCGGCTGAACCGCTTGCAGAAGTAACCCGACAGCACCACCTCGCCCGGATGCTCGTCGAGGAAGTCGATCCCCTGGGGCACGAAGTTCTCGTGCAACCCGGGCACCACCGCATCGCCCACCACCAGGGTGTCGAGCGCGGGGTACATGTGGGACATGCGCAGTTCGTCGATATTGCCGAACCCGGGCGACTCCAGTCGCGTCTCCGCCCGGGCGGTGGCCAGCACCAGCCCCAGCAGCAACAACGCGAAGGCGAAGCCGGTCCGGCCAGCAACCCGTCCGACATTCATGCGGAGATGCTGACAGACTCGAAGCGGACATAAAACGTCACGCTCCAGGTCGTCAGCGCATAACCGGATGCGCCTCATCCGGACGATTCACGGGGAATCGCGACTGACGGGCGTGGCAAACGCCTAGGTAATGGGCTCGACCACGCAGTTGGACAGCAGGAGCTTCGGCGGGCTCAACTGCATGGCAAATGGCTCGGCCTTGCGCAGGGCGCTCAGCCCCAGGATGTTGCGCTTGCTGCCGGGCATCACCGTGACCTCCACATCGGTCAGCAGACAGCCCCCGCCCAGCCGCAGCGAGGCGACCCGATAGACCGGCACCGTGACGAGTTCACCATTGGCCATGCGGCCGGTGATCCGGCGCAGATACTCGATGGACGTATCCCCTTCCAGACGCTTGAACGTATCCCGGGACAACGCCACATAGCCCGAGCCGGTATCCACCAGGAACTCGGCCCCCACCCCATTGCCAAAATCAGCATGGACGTAATAGTTTCCGGAATCGACCTGCTGCATCGAAGCGGTATGGCTGAAGCGCTCGGCCGCCACCGCGGTGCCCGCGACAAGCAGCGGGATTATCAGGGCAAGTGCATGGCATTTGTATGAGAACATGCACCTAATGGGGCAACTCTCGTACCAAACGTGAAATCAGAGGTTTATCAAGCCGTTGCGACGAAACCCGATGTTTGGCAGGGATCACGAGTGCACCATGGTTGTGCATTACGTCAGGCATCGCACCATGCCGGTGCCATTCCGGCCGGCATCGGCACCAACACGGACGACTAGAAGTACAACAGCTGAGAGAGGAGCTGAACGATGAAACGAACCCAGATGCTCACGACCGCCGCGGCCAGTGCCGCACTCGGATTGCTGATGACCGCCCCGGGCTTCGCCTCGGACGACAAGGACGGCGTTCGCCGTGCTGTGGTGGTCGACTACTCCGGCAGGCCGCCTTACGATCGCCGGGTGGAACAGGTCTCCACCGACGCCCCCGCCGAATTCTCCCGCTTCGAGGAAGACCGGGCCGCGGACCTGCCGGAAGTGGGCGAAATGGTCATGGTGGTCGATACCCAGGGCCGCCCCCCGTTCCGGCGCAAAGTGGTCGAGATCGACGAGTCGAACGTGACCGACTTCGCCCGCTTCGAGGAAGTCGACAAACCCTCCGAGCAGGCCACACGCCGCATGGGCCCGCCCGGCAAGCGGAACTGGCGCATGCGTTGATCACGGGCTGATCTGGCTTGATCAACCAGGGGATTGCGGCGGCGTGGTGCCGAACAAGGTCTGGACTCAGGCCAGCGCCCCGCCACCGTAGTCCCCGCCGGCCCGGCGGAATCAGCGAATCATTCGTCGAGAATCGGCTCGAACCCGCCGAATATCATCCGCTTCCCGTCAAAGGGCATGTCGCCCATTTCCTGCATCCGCGGGTCTTCCATCATCTTCTTCATCCCCGCGTCCCGCACTTCCCGCGACGGCCATTCGATCCAGGAAAACACCACCACCTCGTCCGGCTCGGCCTTGACCGCCCCGCGGAAATCAGTGGTCTGGCCGTCGGGCACGTCATCGCCCCAGCACTCCACCATGCGGGTAATGCCGAACTCCCTGAACAACGGCAGCGCCTGCCGCGCGAAATCCGTGTACGCCTGCTTGTTGGCCACCGGTACTGCGGCCACGAACCCGTCCACATAGCTCATGACACTAACCCCCCGAGGTAGGTAATACCCGCTAGACGCCCCAACAAGTATTCACCGATCGGATTTCGGATGCCAGCGCTGGCAAGGCAAAGGGTTTCGGGCTTAATCGTGCCGGGCAAAACGCAGGACATCGCCCCGATCACCCGCGTCATTCAATTACCCTCCAATTACCCTCCAATTACCCTCTCGGCGGTGGCCTCAGTGTCACTCCGCGATGCTTTCACCCGAACCGCCCAGTTCCTCCGGGACATCCTTCAGCTTGGGCAGTCCATCCCTTATTCTCAGCACGGTTTCCTGGTAATGGACGTGAACACCGGGTTGAAAGGGAAAATCCGGGATCACCGCCGCGTACACATCGGTCAGGCCCATGCCTGGATGCTCGGTCAGTACGTGACCACCACAGGTTTCGCACCATTTCCGATAACTGTTTGGCGACTTATTGTATGTACCGACGTTGTCGGCACCCTGGGTGATCTGCACTGCCTCCGGCTTCCACAGGGTGAAGGCATTCACTGGCCCTGCAGACCAATGGCGACACGATTCGCAATGGCAATAACCCATGGCGGCTGGCTCGCCCGTGACGGTGAGTTGAACTGCACCGCAGAAGCAGCTTCCCTTGTACGTGTGTTCATCAGTCATAAGCATATTC
This sequence comes from Spectribacter hydrogenoxidans, assembly GCF_031846275.1. Taxonomy (NCBI): domain Bacteria; kingdom Pseudomonadati; phylum Pseudomonadota; class Gammaproteobacteria; order Salinisphaerales; family Salinisphaeraceae; genus Spectribacter; species Spectribacter hydrogenoxidans. The sequence continues at coordinate 14,910 of NZ_JAVRIB010000012.1, read as the reverse complement.
CTCCAGTTCGAGCAGTTCCGATACTAACCCCTTCCCGGCCAGCCGCCCAAAGTCGAGAAAGCAGTGCCGCAAACCATGGTCGCGGGCGCCACGCAGCGCGCCAGATGGCCATCGACGAGGAGAACGTGAACGCGCCTGCAGGCACTGCGAACGATGAGATGCCAGGCGCCTGATCTCAGCGAGCCTCGAACACTGCGACGTAGCCGGTGGGATACCGGTGCAACCACACGGCAGCATTGCCGCACACTGCAACCGTCGCTGCTAGGTCAACCCAGTTGCCCAAGCGTGACCACGCCCCGGCTTTCGTCCAGTTCGATGCCCGCCACCAGCTCCCGCAGCGCTGCCATGTTCTTGGTGCGCTTGGGCATGGTGCGGGGAATTTCTGTCAGGCGCCCGTACAGGCGAGGGCGTTTCCAGCGCTCCAGAGACGCCAGGCAGTGGGCATCCAGCGCCGCCGCCAATTCTGCCTCGTCGCAATCCTCAGCCGGCACGAACAGCGCGCCGGGCACCATGCCGAAACGCTGGTGGGCCACCCCGATGCAAGCCACGTCGGCCAGCGCGGGGTGCGTGCGCAGCACGTTTTCCACCTCCACCAGCGAAAGCTTTTCGCCGCCAGTATTGATAATGTCGTCAGCACGGCCGGCCAGCCAGTAGTCACCACTGGCGTCGAACTGCGCCATGTCCTGCGTGTGCAGGTAGCCCTCATCGTCCACCGCGGCCGCGGTGCGCTCCGGATCGTTGTGGTAACCGGGCGTGACCACCTCGCCCCGGACGCACACCTCACCGGGCATACCCGGGCTGTCGACCACCGCGCCCGTTTCCGGATCCTTCAGAACCACCTCGCACAGCTCACTGTTCGGCCGGCCACAGGAGCCGGGCGGCGCCGGGGCGCCATGCAGGAACTGCGGCTTGAGAATGGCGATGGGCATGGTTTCGGTCATGCCGTAGCCGTTGGAGACCCGCATGCCCCGGGCGGCCAGCGCCTCGTGCATCTCGGGCTGCACGGTCTCGCCGGCGAGCAGGCAGCCCACGCCGTCAAGCGGCAGTTGCTCCCACTCCGGCTGGCGCATGATGTCGCGCACCATCGTGGGCACCCAGAAATAGATCCAGGTGGGGCGGTAGTCCTGCAGCAGCCGCACCGCCAGGCGTCCATCCCAGCCGCTCATGAGCAGATTGGTGGCCCCGGCCATGACCCACTTGACGGCATCCTGGATACCGCCCGAGTGGTACAGGGAGATACAGGACAGGTTGGTATCGCGCGAGGTCAGCCGCTCGTAGAACACCGAGGCCTGACCGGAAAGGCCCAGCTTGCCGTGGGTGAAGATCACGCCCTTGGCGACGCCCGAGGTGCCCCCGGTGAAGTTCACGGCGGCGATGTCCGCGCTGATCCGCGGCGCCATCGGCACCGGCGCGCGAGGTGTCGTCGTCAGCGCGCACAGGTTCGGTGTTCCGGAGTCTTCGGAGACTTCCGATTCTTCGCAGACCAGCACGGTCTCCACACAGGTCTCGGCCTGCAGTGCCTGGGCCAACTCGCGATACGCCGCCGCAACAACCAGAACGCGGACACGGGAGCGCTCGATGTCCATGGCGAACTTGGCCTGACCGAGCGTTCGATTGAAACCGGAAAATACCGCCCCCAACCGCAACACGCCGTAGAAGACCGCCACGTGCCAGCCGTTATCGGGCATGAGGGTGGCCACGACGTCGTCCGGGCCGACATCGGCGGCGTCGCGCAGGACGGCCGCCACTGCCTCCGCACGATCCCGCAGGGCGCCGTAGGTCAACGATATCCCGCTGCGGCCCTCGATCAGCGCGACCTTGTCCGGCGCCTCATCGGCCGCGTGTTCCAGCCACCATGCGAGATTCATGTGTTATCTCCTTTCCACCAGCAGGGGGCCGACCCTGGGGCTTGACCGCGATGCTGTCCCTCAGGCCCGCTGGTAGTCGAATAGCGCGGCGTCCGGCAGTATCGCCAACGGCGTGGCAAGCCGATTGGAAAAGGAAAAGAATGCGGCGATCTCGAGCAACTCGAAGATTTCCTTGTCGTCCAGGCCGACAGCGCGCACAGCATCAAAATCGGTGTCCTGCATGAGGTCAGGCTGCTCGGTGACCTTGACCGCGAAATCGCACATGGCGCGTTGTCGCTCACTCAGATCGACCTCGCGGTAATTGTGCGCAATCCGCTGGGCGCGCTCGCTGCTGCCGAGATGGGTGGCCATGCCGCCCGTGTGATAGAAGGTGCAATAGGTGCAGCCATTGATGTTCGACACCACAGTGGCGACAATCTCGCGCTCCAGCATCGGCAGCTTGCCGGTGGACGAGTTGAACAGGGTTTCGTAGTAGCCGACAAAGCGGTTCATCACGTCCGGATGCACGGCCAGCGCCTTGATCCAGTTGGGCACCCCACCCTTTTTTCTGAGGCCCTCGTAGAGCTTGGCGACCTTGGGCGGCAGTTCGGCTTCGTCCGCGATGCCCATGCGGGAAATACGCTCGGCAGGGCCGGCGGCATCATCGTTCATGGTCGTCTCCAGTTCTGCGGGTTCCGGCCGACTAACGGTCCATCGAGTGGTACTCGGCGTTGGGCATCATGTCCACGGCAGCGCTCATGCGGTTGGTCATATTGTAGAAACTGGCCGTGGCACCGATATCCCAGATGTCACGGTCGGAGAAGCCGGCGTCGCGCAATGCCTGTCGGTCCGGTTCTTCAATTTCGGGCGAGTTCTCGGTCAACTTGACAGCGAAGTCGAGCATGGCGCGATGGCGGGTCGACAGTTCGGCGCAGCGGTAGTTCATCACCAGCAACTCGCCGAGCACCGGATCCCCGGAAAGCTTGCGCACGGCCTGCCCGTGGGCCACCAGGCAGTAATAGCAGCGGTTGGAAGATGACACGACCACGGCGATCATCTCCCGTTCCAGCTTGGACAGCCCGGAATCGCCCAGCATGAGTTCGTTGTAGAGACCGGCGAAGCTACGCAGCTTGTCCTGGTCGAAGCTGTAGGCGGCGAGCACGTTGGGCACCATGCCGAGTTTCTCGTCGCATACGTCGAAGTAGCGGCGCATGTCCTCGTCCAGCGCCTCTCGTTCGGGTACCGGCAGATCAAGTGCCGTGATGTGGTCGGGCTGGCTCATGAGGCGCTCTGGAGTTGGTCGGTGTTTGTCGGGCGTTCACCGTATCCCCGTGGTCGGCGACTGACAAGCCGGGCGTGCGCTATCCCTTCCGTCAATTGGTCCGAGCCGCAAAAGGCGGCAGGCCAATAAAGTCATGGCCGCGGCGGCACTGATTGTCGAGCGAGGCCTGGAAGGCCTGGGGGATGCGGTACCGATACTGAACGAGGCGATGCGTCTGGAGCGAGAGCGGTACCCGGCATCGCCAGGGCCATGCCAGAAGGCTGGAAGCTCTCGGGCGTGTCGACCCGCAACGTCTCACGGGCGATCGAACAGCTGCGCCAGTGTGGTCAACCTGCCATCATTTCCCGTGAAACAATCCGAAGGCCCGTCGTATGGATATCGATACCACCAGACCCGTCATGGTCACCGGTGCCACCGGCTACGTCGCCGGCTGGCTGGTCAAGCGCCTGCTCGACGCCGGTCTGACCGTGCACGCCGCCGTGCGTGATCCGGACAACGCCGAAAAACGCGGCCACCTGGACGCCATGGCCGAGGACGCCCCCGGCAGCATCCGCTACTTCGGAGCCGATCTGCTCACGCCCGGCTCGTACAAGGAAGCCATGGCCGGCTGCTCGATCGTCTTCCACACCGCCTCGCCGTTCACCATCGCCGTGAAGGACCCGCAGAAGGACCTGATCGAACCCGCCCAGCTGGGCACCCGCAACGTGCTGGAATCGGTCAACGACACACCCTCGGTGGAACGCGTGGTGCTCACCAGCAGCTGTGCCGCCATCTACGGCGACAACGCCGACCTGGCCGACACGCCGAACGGCGTGTTCACCGAGGAAATCTGGAACTCCAGTTCCTCCGTGGATCACCAGGCCTATTCCTACTCCAAGCTGCTGGCCGAAAAGGAAGCCTGGAAGATCGCGGACGCCCAGTCCCGCTGGCGGCTGGTCACGGTGAACCCGTCGCTGGTGATCGGCCCGGGCACCAACGCGAAGGCCACCTCCGAGAGCTTCAACATCGTCAAGCAGATCGGCGACGGCACCATGAGAATGGGCATACCGGACATCGGCTTCGGCGCCGTGGACGTGCGCGACGTGGCCGAGGCCCATGTCCGCGCCGCCTTCGTGCCCGAAGCCGAGGGCCGCTTCATCGTTTCCGGCCACAACACCGGCTTCCTGGAAATGGCCCGCACCCTGCTGGACCGCTACGGCGACGCCTACCCCATTCCCCGCCGCAAGCTGCCCAAGTGGCTGGTCTGGCTGGTGGGCCCGCTGACCACCAAGGGCCTGACGCGCGAGTTCATCAGCCGCAATGTCGACCTGCCCTGGCGGGCCGACAACCGCCGCAGCCGCGACATCCTGGGCATGACCTACCGGCCGCTGGAAGAATCCATGAACGACTTCTTCGCCCAGCTGATCGACAGCGGCCGGCTGAAAAAGCGCACTGCCTGAAGACAGCATGCTCGAGCCAGCGAAACCGGCAGGCGAGCCCGTGGATGGTTGATGCGTCGTGACCGGCCGACCGTGCCCCGCATGATCCTCACCCTGCTGCTCGCCGGCGGCGCCGCGTTCCTGCTGCTGGCCGGCTGCATGTTCGTGTTCCAGGAACGCCTGCTGTTCATGCCCAACACTCCGGGCCGCGACCTGCGAGCCACGCCGGCCGATGTCGGGCTGGCTTACGAAGACGTTCACCTGGAAACCACCGACGGCGAAACCCTGCACGGCTGGTACGTCCCGGCCCCCGACGCCAAGGCCACCCTACTGCACTTCCACGGCAACGCCGGCAACATCGGCGATCGCATCGACCTGCTCGCCCTGTTCCACCACATCGGGTTGTCAGTCCTGACCATCGACTACCGCGGCTACGGCCAATCTACCGGTAAGCCCAGCGAGCCCGGCACCTACCGCGACGCCGAAGCCGCCTGGTCCTATCTGGTTGAACGCCGGCGAATACCGCCGGACCAGATCATCCTGCACGGCCAGTCGCTGGGCGGCGCCGTGGCCGCCTGGCTGGCCACAAAAGTGGAACCGGCCGGCCTGATTCTGGATTCCACCTTCACCTCGGTGCCGGACATCGCCGGCGAGGTATATCCCTGGCTGCCGGTACGGCAACTCGCACGGCTCAGCTACAACACGCTGGATCGAATCCCCGACGTCGACATCCCGATTCTGGTACTGCATTCCCGGGAGGACGACATCATCGGGTTTCATCACGGGGAACGGTTGGCGGAGGCGGCGGGCGCCCGGCTGGTGGCGCTACGTGGCGGGCACAATGAGACGATGGCTCGAAATCAAGCCATTTATCAAGAAACTTTCCTTGAATTCGTTGCAGCGGTACTTCGAGGTCCCGACTAAACCGCAAGGATGTAGCGCTAAGTACAAGACGTGAGGGTAGGCTCCGGTGCATGACTAAAAAATTTAGTCATCTGGTTGCCTGAAAACCTAGGTGTTGCGCCAAACGGCTTTTCGATCATTATTCGGGGCCTGGTAGCGATGGCAGACCGAGTTCCTTAAGAAACGCGTTGTGCTTTGCCGCTGCCGCCAATACGTCATTCTCGACTGACACCAGGTCCCGATGCACGTCCGCCAAATCGACCTCCGGTTCCTGTTCGGCCGTGCTGACGTAGCGGGAAATATTCAGGTTCCAGTCATTGGCCTCGATCTCGTCCATCAGGACACGCCGGGCATAGCGTTCGACCTCCTCTTCCGGCCGTTCTTTGTAAGTCTCGATGATCTTCGCAATGTGTTCTTCGTTGAGGTAGTTTTGCCGTTTGCCCTTCTCGAAGTACTTCTCGGCGTTGATGAACAGCACATCATCCGACTGCTTGCACTTCTTCAGGACCAGGATGCAGACCGGAATACCTGTCGAATAGAACAGGTTTGCGGGCAGGCCGATCACCGTGTCGATGTGTCCGTCTTCAAGCAGCTTCTTGCGGATGCGTGCTTCGCCCCCTCCGCGAAACAGCACGCCGTGCGGCAGGATGATGGCCATCACGCCGTCATCCTTGAGGTAGTGGAAGCCATGCAGCAGGAAGGCGAAGTCGGCCGCCGATTTCGGCGCGACGCCGTGGTTCTTGAAGCGCATGTCCTCGCTGGCCTCGTCGCGCGGAGTCCAGCGGTAGCTGAAGGGCGGATTGGCAACGACGGCATCGAACCTGGGCTTCTTAGCCGGGTTGGTCTCGCGAAGCCAGTCCCATTCGTTCTTGAGGGTGTCACCGTGGTAGATATCGAACTCGGTGTCCTTGACCCCGTGCAGCAGCATGTTCATCCGCGCAAGGTTGTAGGTGGTGATGTTGTACTCCTGGCCGTAGATCATGCCGATCGTGCCGCCGGCTTCGACCATGCGCCGCCTCACGTTCAGCAGCAGCGATCCCGAACCGCAAGCGAAGTCGTAAACACTGGCCAGCTTGGATCGTGGGCCTTCCTCCGGTGACTGGCTGTCGAGGGTGACGATGCCGGAGAGAATGTCGGAAATCCGCTGCGGCGTATAGAACTCGCCGGCCTTCTTGCCCGACCCGGCCGCGAATTGATCCAGCAGATACTCGTAGGCGTCGCCGAGCGTATCGGCATCGGTCGAGAACTCGGAAAGGCCTTCCGCGATCCGCGTGATGATCGTGCAGAGCTTGGCGTTCTGTTGCGAATAGGTCTTGCCGAGTTTCTCGGAATTAAGCCTTATCTCCGAGAACAGGCCCGCGAAAGTGCTCCCGAATGACTGGTTCTCGATGTACTTGAACCCCGCCTGCAGGGTCTTGAGCAACTCATCGTTATGCGTCCGTGCGAGGTAGGCGATGTTCGTCCACAGATACTTCGGCTCGATGACATAGTGGGCCTTGCGGCGCATCTGCTTTTCGAACGCCTCGATGTCGTCCGGGTTCGCCTCATACCACACGGACAGTGGCGTGCGCCCGCCGTTCTCGACCGTGTCGGGATCCGGATAGTCCTTGCCGAGTTCCTTTTGCGCCGCGGCCTCGTAGTTGTCCGAGAGGTAGCGCAGGAACAGGAACGCGAGCATGTAGTCGCGGAAGTCGTCGGCGTTCATCGACCCGCGCAGGTCGTCCGCGATCTTCCAGAGGATATTGCCGAGTCTTTGTTGGTCGCTTTTGGTCATGAAATGCTGCTCGCCTCCGCAGGCGCTTCGCTGGGGAACAGCGCCGGGTTAAAGGGGTAACGCTGGATGAAGTCGTGGAGAATCCTGCGGAAGTAGTCCTTGTTCTCTTCCAGCATCTCCCGTGGCTCATAGAGCGAATAATTTCCGTGACTGAGGATGTTGACCAGCCGCGCGTGCAACACGCCGTCCAGATCATCGTCGTCCTGTCTGATACAGGCCGAAAAGTTGTCGTAACCGTGGAAACCGGCTGTCTTTTCCAGGATCGCCCGAAGCATATTGAAGTGGTGCGTGTAAAGCTCGCCGCTTCGCTCCGCCTCGTACAACTCTGTCAGCGCTGCCACATGATGGAAGAACGGCGTGTCGCCGGTATCACGGAGGATGTACCCGGGCGACGAGCGATCACGCGCGAGGAAGAAGCGGTCGCGCCGGTTCTTCTTCCGTTTGATCTCATTGCACAGCACGTTGAAGAACAGGGCGTGGTGCGTGGAGATCACCGTCTTCAGTTGGCTTTCCGGGGCCTTGAGCAGTCTGGCCAGGTGCGTTGCCACGGCCACCGCGTTCTGGTCGTCCAGCGACGAAATCGGATCATCGATGTAGATGTACTTGACCCAGCCATAGGGACCACTGCCGTCGTCATCCAGAACGAGCTGGACGATAGCGAGAAAGAAGCACCAGATGAAGATGTTTTCTTCACCCCGCGACACCTTGATGCCGTCCTCGGTGCGATGGCCATCGTCGTCCGGAACCTCGCGCGAAAAGCTCACTTCCCACTTATCGGTGTCGATACGAAAGTCGAAATCCGCATATCGGTCAAGTAATGGGCGGATGCGGTTGTCCATTTCCATTTCGTCAAGCCCGGCGAAAAAGCGCGATTCAGCGTTGATTTTCAGAACCCGCTCGGCGTCATTGTCCAGGTCGTTATCCCACGAAAACAGGTCTTCGGTGAAGGCGTTGAAGTAGAGCGTATCGCGCTTGTCTTCATCTTCAGCGCCCTTGCCGAGATTCTTGAACTCTGTGGACAGGCGCGTCTTGCCCACGCCGTTGTAGGCGTAGAGCAGGATGAACTTCTTGTCATCCAGCTCATCGCGCAGGTGCCGGGCGAGCGCGGGCAAATCGGTGAAGGGCTGAACACTCATACCTCGGCGTCCTCTGGCGACGGGAAGAGTTGCTGCATCAGGCCCCGTTTGTGGATGCGCAGCGCGTTGATTTTCTCTGCCTGCGTGGTAATTAGGGCGTCGATGGCGGAGAGGCAGTCGGCGATGCGCTGTTGTTCGGACGAATCGGGAAGGCCAACGGTATACAGGGTGCGAATAACACTCGGGTGCGCCTTCTGCACGTAGTTGAACGTCTCTGATGCGTGCAGCCGCTGTAACTGATAGGCCAAAAACTGGCAAATGATATCGTCACTCAGCACGCGTATGAATCCAGAAACGTTGGTTATCGAGAACTTGTGTTTAGGGCGATAGAAGAAGTGCCCTCCGCCATCAACCGACCACGAAATCAATTCTTCATCAAACAGGTAATCGCCATATGTACCCATGAGACCGTTATCGATGACGGAAGAGGAGTACACAGGATGCGGCCCGGGGTTCGCACGCATGTCGTCGTGCGAGATGACCTTGCCCCTTCCGAGTTCGATGCGCCGTTCATCCTCGAGTTGTTCCAATAGAAAACGCTCCCACTCCGGCGCATCCCGGAACTCCGGAAACCGCAACCGGGGGCGGGTTTTGCCTTCGCGAGGGAAGAGCTGTTGCATCAGCCCTTTCTTGTGATCCCGCAGCGCCTCCAGCTTCCGCCCCTCCGCCGCGATCCAATCATCCAACGAACCCAGGCAGTCGGCGATTTTCCGTTGCTCGGCAGCGTCGGGCGGAATACAGATACTCACCGACTCAAGGTCAGATGACTTGATCGCCGGGTAATTTGATCCGGTACATTTTGCGAGCACACGCTCGACGAATGAGTCGGTGTGGATGAGTTGATAGAGAAACCCGATGCTCTCACCTGCCCGCAACTGTGCATAGCCGGTTGAGGCAACATAGTCGTCCTCGGCGCCGAAATCGAACAGCAAGTTGTTCCGCTGATATGGCCGAACTGTTTGGTAAAGAATGTCGCCGTCACGAAGGTATCGTTGTGCCCGACTCGGAGCGTTTGCGCGCTCAATACGTTTGGGATTCCGTAGCGTTCCCGCTTCAACAGATTCAAGATCGATGTAGTAGAACGACTCCGGCAGTCCGTCGTGACTCGGATTGACGTCACAAATACCGGTTAGTGCACTCTCGTTCCAGCCCGGCAACTTACGAAACTCCGGAAACCGCAGCCGGGGCACGAGCGCGTGTTGTTTGTCGTTCTTGCTCATGCGTGTCGCCTTATTGCTCATACGCACTCAAGCCCGAAATCGCCCGTCCACCGGCGCGTTTCTTCAGCAACGGCACAAGATCTTCCATCAGGGCGAGTTCCCGCCGGGTCCGTTCGCGCCAGCTCAAGTCCAGCGGTGCGAGGAGGTCGACGAGCTGCTCGCCGTCGAAAATCATCCGGTGCAGGATGCCGTCCACGAAGCCGGACAAGGCCTCCGCGGGCAGGCCGTGCTTGTCGGCGAGGTCGGTCAGTTCCCGCGCCTGCTTTTCGGCCTTGAACTGCTGGTAGCCGGCCCCGACCTGGTCCTCATTGAGCGGCTTGCCGGTTTCCAGTGAGCGGACATACTCAGCGATTTCCTCGCGTTCATCGAGGAACTTGGCGTCCGACTCGATCAGTCCGATGAGCTGCTCGCGGCTGATCTTGAGTTTCTTCGGGTCCTGATCGGTGAAGCGCGCGATCAGGTTCATGATGTAGTCGTAGTCGATCGTCGCCGAGGCGAAGAGGACGAACTCGAAGTCGAGCTGATCGACCGCCGGACTGTCCGAGCCGCCCGATTTCTCGCGCTGCTCGCCCAGGCGCTGGGCGGTTTCGAGATAGGCCCCGCGGAAGCTGCGCAGTTCGTCCTTGGGGAGCGTCTGCTCGATTTCTTGCTTCTGCTCATCGGTGAGGTCCGTGTACTGGTCGAGCTGGGTCTGGAAGCGCTGGACCTCCTTGAAGCGATTGATGAACTGGGCGCGGGCGTCGTCGCCCTTGAGGTTTGTGATGGCCTCGGGCTTGGGTTCGAGGCCCTGGGACTGGAGGAAATCGTCAAGGTCGGTCTTGGCCTGCTTGAACTGTTCGATGACCTTCGGAGCCTTGTCCACCAGCCAGATTTCCCGGGCCGTGTCGGCCTGGGCGCCGGAAAACAGGGCGATGGCTTCATCCACGTTGGCCTGCTGGCCACGGAAGTCGAGGATATGGCCGTATGGCTTGGTAGCGTTGAGGATGCGGTTGGTACGACTGAAGGCCTGAATCAGGCCGTGGTGCTTGAGGTTCTTGTCGACATAGAGGGTATTGAGGTACTTGGAGTCGAAGCCGGTCAGCAGCATGTCGACGACGATGGTGATGTCGATCTTCTCCGCGCCCCTTTCCGGAAGATCGGTGTTGGGGTGCTGCTGATCCTTGATGCGCTGCTGGACGTCCTTGTAGTAGTCATCGAACTCACCCACCGAGTGGTTGGTGCCGTAACTGAGGTTGTAGTCGTCGATGATCTGCTTGAGCGCGGCCTTCTTCTTGTCCGGCTCGGTGGCGTTGTCGGCCTTCTCCTGGGGCAAATCCTCCTGGAGCTGGCGGACGTCGGCGTTACCTTCTGCGGGCGGTGAAAAGACGGCGGTGACCTTGAGCGGCTCGAAGTCGGGGCCCTCGGCCTGCCTTTCGGCCTGCACCTGTTTGAACAGCTCGTAATAGGCGATGGCATCGTTGATGCTCGATGTGGCCAGCAGCGCATTGAAGCGTCGCCCCGCAGTGGCGGAATCATGTTTGTCGAGGATGGCATCCACCACGGCCCGCTTGGTCAGCGTATCGCCTGGTTTGGGCGGGTTTTCGCCGTCGGGCTTGAAGTAGTCCACGTGGAAACGCAGGACGTTGCGGTCTTCGATGGCGTGGGTGATGGTGTAGGCGTGGAGTTCCTGCTGGAAGACGTCCTCGGTGGTCTTGAGTGTCTGAACATCGCCGTTGATCTGCCTGACGGTGGCATTCTGCTCGAAGATCGGTGTGCCGGTGAAGCCGAAGAGCTGGGCTCTGGGGAAGAACGCCTTGATGGTCTGGTGGGTGTCGCCGAACTGCGAGCGGTGGCATTCGTCGAAGATGATGGCCATGCGCTTGTCGCGGAGCGGTTCGAGCAGGTCCGAGTACTTCTCCTGGCCTCGCTGCTGGCGGTTCTTGTTGCGCTTGCTCTGTTCGTCGAGGGCGAGGCCGAGCTTCTGGATGGTGGTGACGATGACCTTGTCGGTGTAGTCGTCGGAGAGCAGCCGGCGCACGAGTATGGCCGTGTTGGTGTTTTCTTCGACGCAGCCCTCCTGGAAGCGATTGAATTCCTCGCGGGTCTGGCGGTCCAGGTCCTTGCGGTCGACGACAAACAGGCATTTGTGGATGTCGTGATTGTCCTTGAGGAGCGTGGACGCCTTGAAGGATGTCAGCGTCTTGCCGCTGCCGGTGGTGTGCCAGATATAGCCGTTGCCACTGCTTTCTTCGATGCACTTGACGATTCGATCCACGGCGTAGATTTGGTATGGCCGCATCATTAGGAGCTTTTGCTCGCTGGCCACAAGCACGGTGTAGCGGCTGATCATGTTGCCGAGCGTGCACTTGGCGAGGAAGGCATCGGCGAAGTCGTCGAGGTGCGTGATCTTGGTGTTGTCCTCGGCGGCGAACTGGTAGATCGGAAGGAAGCGTTCCTCCGCGTTGAAGGTGAAGTGGCGGGTGTTGTTACTCGTGAAGTACCAGGTGTCCGTCTGGTTACTGACGACAAAAAGCTGCACGAAGCAGAGCAGCGTGCGCGTGTAGCCGCTCCCGGAGTCGTTTTTGTAGTCGACGATCTGCTGCATCGCCCGGCGAGGGCTGATACCGAGCGTTTTTAGCTCGATCTGGACGGTGGGGACACCGTTGATCAGGAGCAAAACGTCGTAACGGTGGTGGCTGTAGTCGGTGTTGATGCGGAGCTGGTTGACGACCTCGAAGGTGTTTTTGCACCAGTCCTTGATATTGACGAGGGTGTAGTTGAGTGGCGTGCCGTCGTCCCGGGTGAAACCGTTGATCTCGCGCAAGGTGCACGAGGCGGTGAAGACATCCGGTGTGACGATCTCGTCGAGCAACCGCTCAAACTCGCCGTCGGTGAGACTGACGCGATTGAGCGCTTCGAACTTCTCACGAAAATTTCCTTCGAGGGAAGCTCGGTCACGAATATCAGGCCGGACGGTGTACTTCAGGCCGCGCAGCTTGTCGATAAAATCAGTTTCCAGATCCACCTCGCGGACGCCCGGAGGGCTGTCTGATTTCGAACGTTCATAAGTGAAGTCAGATTTGCTCATGAACCGGTCCAGATGAATAGGGGCGTGCTCCGCTAGCACGCTAGAAGCGCAAACGCTCGATATAGGCACTTAGGAGACATTCACCCATCGCCGCGGGTTCAACGGCAGAAATTGCCGAATCCATTTACCTCGCCGATCCGAGTTCTCGCGACTAAACTTGCTTTAGCAGTCGCCACGTTGCACGCGGCCAGGCAAGAAGGCAACCACCTCTCCCTGTTACCCTGTGGATATCGTCGCTGATCCGGCGGTGCGCGGATCCTGACCTTATTCGGGTCTGATTCGCGGCACGCTGATTGGCGAGATTGGCCGCTGGCGGTGCTCGCCTCGCCGATGGTCTCATCCAACGCAACGGAGTATTCATGGACAAGAATCCGGACAAGGGCTACGTCGCCCTGCTCGGCTGGAGCCTGGGCGCCATCGAAGCGGCGGATCGCTTCGACCGGCGGTACGTGGTGGTGGCCCCGGACTGGGCGACGGACTATTGCGAAGAGCACGACATTCCCTACATCCCGTGGAATTTCGAGCGCCTCAACGACAAGTCGATGGAGATTGCCGAGCGCCTGCGTGACGAGGGCGTGGACGTGGCCATTCCGCTGTTCGAGGAAACGGTGGAATGGGCCGGGGCGATCAACTCGGTGCTGATGGAGAACCCCCGTTTGCACGGCCAGGCGGTGCTGTTCCGCGACAAGGCGCTGATGAAGCGCCGGGCGCAGCTCGGCGGCATCCGGGTGGGTATCTTCGAGGAAGCCCACGAGATGGACGATGTGTACCGTTTCTTCCGGCGCGTGAATCAGACGCTGCTGAAGCTGGACGGTGACCCGGATGACCCGATCCATCTCAAGGCGTTCGACAAGGCCGGCTGCCTGGGTCATCGGATGATCCGTACGGCCGACGAGATCGAAACCATCCCGGAGAGCGAGTACCCGCTGCTGATGGAAAGCCATCTGGACGGCTGGGAATTCGCGGTGGAAGCCTGGGTGTGGGACGGCAAGATCTGCTTCCTGAACATCTCGGAGTACGTGACGCTGGGCTACTCGGTGTTCGTGCCGGCCACGCCGGAGCTGGAAAGCTGGCGGGCGCTGATTACCGAGCAGATCGAGAAGCTGATCAAGACATTCGATATCAAGTTCGGGCAGATTCATCCGGAGTACTTCGTGACCTCGGACGGCACCATGTACTTCGGCGAGGTGGCCTATCGGCCGCCGGGCTTCAAGGCCTTCGAGCTGATCGAGCGCGCCTACGGCTTCAACGCCTATCAGGCCAACATCCTGGTGTTCGACCCCAAGACCACGCAGGAAGAGATCGACGCCTTCTTCCCCGAGGCGGTCACCGGCGCCAGCGGCCATGCGGGCTGCTTCGGTGTGTACCCGCGGCGGCGCGTGGTCAGCAAGCTGGAGATTCCCGAGGAAACCGCCAATCACCCCTACTACGAGTTCCACGAACTCGCCGAGCCGCTGGAGGAGACCGTCACCAAGCGCACAGCCTTCGGCACGCACTGGGGGTTGGTGTTCTTCTTCGGGGAGGACCCGCACACGCTGCGGGACCTGCTCAAGGCGCAGGAAGAGTTGGACTACTACGTGTAGGGCTGCTGGCGGGGTGTTTGTCCCCGCGCGCTCATCCTTGCCCTCTCCCTGGCCCTCTCCCGCTTGGCGGGAGAGGGGATGGCTCCGCTCACTGGAGGTGCCAGGGGCGTTCTTGGTCACCATTCGGCTATCCGACCGTTCCTTCTCCCTCAAGGGAGAAGGTCAGGATGAGGGGTGGCGAAGCTGTGGTGCTTCGCGGAAGAACCCTCTCCCTGGCCCTCTCCCGCAAGCGGGCGAGGGGATGGCTTGTCGCTGGTGGTGATGTGATCTGGCCAGGAGATCGCCGCGTCAGCGCCGCTGGCACAGGTCTTCCTCGCGATGACGGAAAGGCCGAATGAATTCGGCCCTACGGCTCGGCGGATTTTCTTGGCTGCCATCCCGCTATCCGACCGTTCCTTCTCCCTGAGGGAGAAGGTCAGGATGAGGGGTGGCGAAGCTGTGGTGCTTCACGGAAGAACCCTCTCCCTGGCCCTCTCCCGCTTGGCGGGCGAGGGGATGGCTTGTCGGCTCGGTGGTGATGTGATCTGGCCAGGAGATCGCCGCGTCAGCCCCGCTGGCACGGGCCTTCCTCGCGATGACGGAAAGGCCGAATGAATTCGGCCCTACGGCTCGGCGGATTTTCTTGGCTGCCATCCCGCTATCCGACCGTCCCTTCTCCCTCAAGGGAGAAGGTCAGGATG